>SLHU01000151.1 GCA_007135995.1 Clostridiales bacterium
GTTAGCAACACTCTTCGAGCTTAATCTTTTCTCAACTGTCAAAGACAGGATTTTACAGAATACGCTAAAGTTTAGGCGTATTTTTTCGTTATATATAGTAGGAACACTAAGACTTTGATGAATGGAAGGTGAGCGTATGTCTATTAATTCAAATATGCGGCTGGGCGGCATGGCATCGGGTCTGGATACTGAATCGATGGTCAAAAGCCTGATGCAGATTGAAAAGATGAAAGTAGACCGCGTGATACAGCAGCGGACACGTATGGAGTGGACGCAAGGTTTGCGGGCTGATATCAACCAGCGTGTCACCGATTTCCGTCATTCGGTGATGAGTGTTCTTTCCAGTAATAACTTAAATACAGCGAATGCTTTTAAGGGAAACAAAGTAACAGGAATTCCTCAGGGCGCTGGTTTAGATATAACTGCAGGGGCGAATGCCTTCAGGGGCAGTTATTCTATTCAAGTCAATCAGCTTGCTTCAGGCGCGGTCTTTACCAGTGGTGACGTGTCAGGGATCAACCTGGACGGCAGCATTGAGCAGCTTAACATGGATTTTGTTGAAGATGCGGTCAGTTTTAAGATTAACGATGCTTCATTTACACTCAGTCGTGATACAACGGTGCGTCAAATGCTCTCGCAGATCAACAGCAACCAGGCCGGTGTACAAATGCGTTTTTCAGAACTGACTGGAAATATAACGATGACAACCGCGCAAACCGGTGAAAACGCCAGACTAGATATTGAACAGCTTTCCGGACAGGCATTTGACCCGTCATGGACGCAAAGCTTTGGCAAAAACGCTATTGCTGTGATTAATGATATTACGGTTGAAAGAAGCGACAACGCTTTTTCAATTGACAACATTCACTATCGGCTGATAGCAAAAACCGAACAGCCGCTGCAGTTTCAGGTTAAGCACAATATTGAACAGGCAGTTGACCGAGTTAGAAATTTCGTTAATGAGTATAATGGTCTGCTCAGCTTCATGCAGGAAAAACTAAGCGAGCCGGTTCACCGTGATTTTCAGCCGCTGACTGATACCCAGAGAGTAGATATGAGCGAGCGGGATATTGAGATGTGGGAAGAAAAAGCGATGAGCGGCCTGCTTAGAAATGATCGCGCGCTTGGTTCGCTGATCAGCCAGATGCGTTCAGGTCTTTTTGGTAATGTTGCCGGAACCGGGATGAACCTGACTTCAATTGGCATTACAACCGGTACGTATCAGGAGCAAGGACAACTTCATCTAGACGAAGATAAACTGCGCCAGGCACTGGCAGATGATCCGGATAATGTGATGAAGCTGTTCACTCAGACCAGCAGCGCAGAAGATGGCGGTGAAAGACAGTCAAAGGCAGGACTGCTGCAGCGGCTTCGTGAGTCAATTACCAGTTTTTCCGACCAGAATTATAAACCGCTGCGGTATGCTGAAAATATGGTCCGGATCAGCAAGCAGATCAACCGGATGAATGAGCTTTTGCAGCAAAAAGAAGACACCTACTGGCGGCAGTTTGCTGCCATGGAGCAAGCCTTGAACAGCATGTATTCACAATCTAACTCGCTCATGGCCAGCCTTGGTTTATAAAATAGATATAGAGTACAAGAACTGCCGAACCATATTTGCTATATGATAAAACGTTATAAGTAATATAAGTTTTAATATATGCTTTATTGATTGGACCAATCAGCCAGACAGACAGAATCAAGCACACCCAGCACCAAGAAAAGGAGAAACTTATATGATGCAGACAAATGGCTATGCGAAATACCGTGAACAAAGTGTCATGACAGCAGGGCCGGGCGGTCTTGTCCTGTTGCTGTATGACGGCTGTATCAAGCAGCTCAAACTGGCAAAGATAGCTGATTCGGAAGCGCAGAAAACCAGGGTTTCTTCGCATCTGATCAAGGCTCAGGAGATAATCTCTGAGCTGGTCAACGGCCTGAACTTTGAAATAAGTCTCTCACAGCAGTTGTACACCCTATACGAGTATTTATCATATGAACTGGTTCAGGCTAATCTCAAACAGGATATGGCACGCGTTGACACGGTACTTGATATGGTATCTGATCTGCGGCAGACCTGGGTGCAGGTCATACAGGAGGCACGTCAGCTTGAGCAGACGGCCGATGCGGTGATGGCCCGATGAATATTGCGAACAGTCTGAAAAAAGAAAAGGCATTCTTGTCATGCGCGTCATACCTGGACCAGTGTCAGGGCAGGACCATCAGCAGCTGCCTGCAGGCACTCATCGACTGCACCCGGCAGGCGATTGAAATCGTTTCGCTGGAACAGACCAAAGACCTGCTGAATATTCTGGCGAAGCGTCAGGCGCTCATCGATGAGCTAAACAATTATGGAGCGCAGATCCAGTCGCTTAGCGCCGCTGATCTGGCGCAAAGAGCCCGGCTTTATAAACTTGATGCTGAGATGACAGTGAAAGCAAAAACGCTGCAGGATAAACAACGCGAGGGCCTGATGTCCGTTCAGCGCGAAAAGATCGTCAGCAGCTATGGCAAGCAGCCGCCTCAGATCATTCAGGCATTCGACAGACATGAATAAAAGGATAGGCCAAGACAGGCGGCCTGAGGTCAGAAAACAGCCAAATCAGTCAGCCTCCGAACCGGCCTCAAGGCCGTATGGCGCGTAAATGATCATCAATGTCAGATACACCGATTTTTTGTCATAATTTGCCTGGTGAAATGGTGCCTAGCGACATGACACAGCAGATTTTGTAGATTAGACTCATATATGCTGGTTCAAATCCGGTCAGCAGCCGGCGAAATATAAGAAAACCCGATCAGCAGCCATGATAGTAAGAATGGGAGCAAGAAGCATATGAAAAACGTATTGGTCGTCGATGACGCCGCCTTCATGAGAGTTACGATTAAAA
>SLHU01000145.1 GCA_007135995.1 Clostridiales bacterium
AACACTTGCCGGTAAAGCGGATGTGGCAATCGTCGCAGTTGGTGACAGCGAGGAGACATGCGGTGAGAACCTCGACCGAGCCGACCTCAAACTGCCGGGACGTCAGCAGGAGCTGGTCAAAGCCTTGTACGCAGCCGGCACACCAATCGTCCTGGTATTGCAAAACGGCCGCCCGCTGGATCTGTCATGGGAAAATCAACATATTCCGGCAATTGTTGAAGCTTGGCATATTGGTGAGCAAGGCGGAAACGCGATCGCCGACGTTCTTTTTGGCGACATCAATCCTGCCGGCAGACTGCCGATGTCTTTCCCCAAACATGTCGGACAGCTGCCTGTTCATTATAATCGCCGTCCGTTCGGCGCGACAAAATATGTGGAAATGGACTGGGATGCCTTATATCCCTTTGGCTATGGCCTTAGCTACACGCAGTTTGACTATCAGAACTTAAGCCTGTCGGCTGACGCAATAAGCGCAGACAGCACGGTCACGGTGTCCTTTGACCTGACTAACACCGGCCGTTGCGGCGGCGAAGAGGTGGCCCAGGTCTATATCCACGATCAGTTCAGTTCCGTTGTCCGACCCTATAAAGAGCTGGCAGGGTTTGAAAGACTATACCTGGAAGCAGGAGAAACATGTAATGTATCAATTACAATTGGCCGGCGCCAGCTGAGGATGCTGAATCAGCAGTTTGAATGGGTTGTAGAGCCAGGTGTTTTTGAGGTAATGGCAGGTCCAGATTCACGACATCTGCCTTTAAAGGGGTCGTTTCGGGTGACAGCGCCATAATCGTCTCTGAACACAATTGCTTTATTATCTGGACGAAGTTGTTTTATTAACTGAACACAGTTGTTCTATACACAGTTGTTCTATTTGATCAATATTTATGGTAAGCGCAAAAGAGATACGGGCAGCGGGTGCAATCGCCCGGCGGCAGACTGCTCGCTGACAGCTGCCTTATATTAAACGGTCATTGCCAACGGGCCATTTGTATATGTTATGATAGGGGTGTACTCTTTCGTTTCAGTGTGTTGCCGATGTAGCAGCCAAACAACTGCTTCGCTCTAAGTGATCAGGAGACGGTGATGAAGGGGATTCAGACACAAATCATCAGACGATTTCTGACCGGTGTCTTTATGGGCATTGCCGGGCTGATACCGGGGGTCAGCAGTGGTACAATCGCGGTTGTAGCGGGTGTTTATCGTGATCTGATCGAGGCGATCAGCCACATTACCACCAGGCAGCGCAAACTGCACCATTTTCTTTTTCTGATCAATCTTTTCAGCGGCATGATCATCGCGACGCTGCTCTTCGCCCGCTTTATTGAGTATCTGATCTCGGTCTACCCGTCCCAGCTGAATCTTTTTCTGATTGGACTGATCATCGGCACCATACCGTCCCTTTCTAAATCTGCTTTTGATGAGAAACCCCGTGTCAATGATCTGGTGATTATTCTCCTGACGTTAATTCTGGTGCTTGCCTTGCAGCATGTCAGTCCAGTACCGGCAGAGCCCATTCTGGTGCTTTCGATGCAAACGGCCGTGATGGTGTTTCTGGCCGGATTTCTGGCCGGCGGTGCCGGGCTGATTCCTGGTGTCAGCGGGTCGACCATCTTGCTGATGATCGGCATGTATGCAACCTTGATCACCGCAATACGCGGTTTTAACTGGCCCATTTTGCTGCTTCTGACAGCCGGTGTCCTGATCGGGTTTGTCATTTTTACCCGGGGGATCCATTATCTGCTGCAGTATCATAGCCGTTTTACCTATCAGGCGATCATCGGGCTTATTTTAGGTGCTGCGGTTAACCTCTGGCCGGGCAAAGTCATGCAAAACGAAGCCGCGCTGGTTCAGGTTTTCGTGTTGATCCTGGGCGTCGCTGCTGCTTATCTGAGTTATCGCGTGGTTAAGGACAAACATGTTTGACGGGTTTATCTTCGATTTTGATGGTACGCTGGCCAATACCAGCCATATCTATGCTGAGGTCTGCGGTGTGCTGGCCCGAAGACACAATTTTCCGGAGCCAACAGCACAGGACTTTGCACAGATACGGGAGATGAGCCTCGCGCAAAAACTTCGCTTTTTCAAAGTGCCGTCTTACAGGCTGCCGCAGCTTGTCCGCGAGGCGATGGTCTTGTATCGTCAGCTGATTGAAACCGCTTCGCCCTATCCTGGTGTTCAGACGCTTGTCTGGCAGCTGGCTGAAGCAAATAAAGCCTGTTATATTGTTTCATCGAACAGCCGGGAAACCATTCAGCATTTCTTGGCGCTTCATGATATGCAGCAATTTAGCCGGATTGAAGGGCAGGCTTCCTTATTTGGCAAGCACCTGACACTGCGGAAAATAATCAGGCAGGAAAATCTGACAAATCAGTCATTGATCTACCTGGGTGATGAAATCAGGGATATCCGTGCCTGCCGCAAAATAGATCTGCCGGTTGGCGCAGTAACCTGGGGATATGACAGTAAGTCATTGCTGGCCAAAGCTGATCCGGACTATCTCTTTGATCAGCCCGCTGATGTGCTGGAACTGCTTGAAGCCTGCAGCAGATAAGCGACATGGTCATCGGAAAGATTTCTGATTAGAAGGAAATTTAGGTGTACAGAGCATCCGGCAAAAACTTAAATATTGAAGACTGTGATTTCACTAATACTACACTGTGATTCACAGAGTTATTGACATATGTCATAAATAGCGTATAATATAAAATATAAACGACATATGTCATTAACTGAAAGGAGGTGATTAAGATGCCAGGAAGAGATGGAACAGGTCCAACAGGAGCTGGATCAATGACAGGCAGAGGACTTGGATTTTGCTCAGACCGACAGTTTTACAAAAGGAATGCTGGCCGCGGCCAGGGATTAGGTCCAGGCCTTGCCTGCAGAC
>SLHU01000254.1 GCA_007135995.1 Clostridiales bacterium
GAAGTGAAGATGTGCTTGCTGTCAGGGGCGTTCTTCAGCTACGTTCATCCGCCAACCCAAATATGAAGACCGGAACAGTCGAACTGAAGATCAGTGAACTTCGTATATTGAGCAGGGCAAAAACACCTCCCTTTTATATCGAAGAAGATGTTAAAGCAAATGAGGCCCTGCGCCTGAAATACCGTTATCTGGATCTGCGGCGGCCTGATATGCAAAACAAGATGTTTCTGCGGCATAGAATAACCAAAGTGACCCGCGATTATTTTGATCAGGCGGGGTTCTGCGAGCTAGAGACACCGATGCTGACCCGCAGCACACCAGAGGGTGCACGTGATTATCTGGTGCCCAGCAGAGTCTTTCCCGGCAGGTGTTTTGCCCTGCCGCAGTCACCGCAGCTTTTTAAACAGTTACTGATGCTGGCTGGCTATGACAAGTATATGCAGATTGTCCGCTGTTTCCGGGATGAAGATCTGCGGGCCGACAGGCAGCCTGAGTTTACCCAGATTGACCTGGAAATGTCATTTGTTGATGTTGAGGATGTTCTGGCAGTCAATGAAGGCTATATCAACCATCTCATGAACGAGGTGATGCAGTTCCAGGTGCAGCTGCCGATCCCGCGATTAACTTACGAAGAAGCAATGCAGCGCTTCGGATCTGATAAACCTGACACGCGTTTTGGAATGGAAATTATCGATATCAGTGATCTGGCAGCCGGCTCGCCTTTCAGGCCTTTCGCCGGAGCGCTTGAAAAACAGGGACGGGTGCAGATGATCTGCGTTCCAGGTGGCGCTGACATGAGCCGGCGGGACATTGACAGCCTGACCGAGTATATTAAGACATACCGTGCCAAGGGTCTGGCCTGGATCGCGGTTGAAGCACCGCTGAGAGGATCAGTCGTTAAATTTATAGATGAACCAGCGGCGCAGAAACTGATCAGTCGGGCTGGTGCGAAACAAGGTGATTTGCTGCTGATTGTTGCTGATACAAGAACCATTGTGCAGGAATCGCTTGGACAGTTGCGATGTGAAGTCGCCCGTCGCAGGAATTTGATTCCAGAGGGTTTATTTAACTTTGTATGGGTGACAGAGTTCCCTCTTCTGGAGTATGATGAAGATGCAGGCAGGTATGTTGCCATGCATCATCCTTTTACCGGCCCCATGGAAGAAGATATAGGCCTGCTTGATAGCGAGCCGGGGTCTGTGAGGGCAAGAGCATATGATCTTGTGCTTAATGGCACTGAGCTGGGCGGCGGCAGCATCCGGATACATGACCAGGATCTGCAAAAGAAGATGTTTTCCCTGCTTGGGTTCACCGAGGAACAAGCCTGGGCCCGATTCGGGTTTTTGCTGGAAGCGTTCCAGTATGGCGTACCACCACATGGCGGTATCGCTTTCGGACTTGATCGAATGGTGATGATTCTGACCGGCAGCGATAGTATTCGCGATGTGATCGCATTCCCGAAAGTACAGACATCAACCTGTCTGATGACAGAAGCACCGAATATAGTCGATGAAAAGCAGCTGGCTGAGCTGGGTCTTAACCTGACTGAACTGGCTGACACAAAGTCAGATCTGCCGCTGCCGGAACTGGTTGATCATGAAAAAGAGGAATGACTGATGAAAAAGACGGCTGATACCGCAGCACATACAACCGACCCACAGACTGCTGTGAAAATTCCTGCTGACTCACACACAGCAGACAGAAAAGGACAGGATCTGATTTATGAGTTGCTGGACTGGCTGAAATATATCCTGATCGCTGTTTTGATCGGGTTGTTTATGGTTGTATTTGTCGCTCAGCGAAATGCTGTCGTTGGTCAGTCCATGCTGCCGGCTTTGCATCATAATGATCAGCTGCTGGTTGAAAAAGTGAGCCGCTGGTTTGACGGAATAGATTATGGTGACATTGTTACGATAAAAACGGTAAACCTGGAAAATCATGACGGAACAGCCAATATTATCAAACGCGTGATTGCTATGCCAGGCGATACTGTTGAGATTACCGATGACGGCGTACTTGTGAATGACAAGCTGATTGAAGAACATTATCTGGCTGAAGACACCGAAACTCGGGTTCGTCAGCAAAGATATGCCAAGCTTGTATTGGACGACGACGAATACTATCTGCTTGGTGATAACCGTGATATCAGTCTTGACAGCAGGACATTCGGTCCTGTTCATAAAAGAGATATTATCGGCAAAGTGCTGATTCGCTTTTACCCTTTTGATCAGTTCGGACAACCTGAATAAGGCTGACCGGGCAGCATGCGTATCAATCTGGTGACATAATAAACAGCCTGAGCAAATATAAGATATTTGATGATATTTTGTACCCCCGAAAGAGGAGGAAGTTAACCTATATGGCTTCAAAGAGAATCGAGCATATTCGCAATTTCTGCATTATAGCTCATATAGATCATGGGAAATCAACACTGGCGGACCGGATGATTGAAATAACCGGTTCACTGACCCTTCGAGAGATGCATGATCAGGTGCTGGACAATATGGACCTGGAACGTGAGCGTGGCATAACAATAAAAGCGCAGGCAGTCCGGATGACATACAAGCATATTGATGGTGAACTCTATACCCTGAACCTGATTGACACGCCTGGCCATGTCGATTTTCATTACGAGGTATCCCGGACACTGGCCGCCTGTGACGGCGCGGTTCTTGTGATTGACGCGGCACAGGGAATAGAAGCCCAGACACTGGCCAATGTTTATCTGGCGATTGACGCCAATCTTGAAGTACTGCCCGTTATCAACAAGATTGATTTGCCTTCCGCTCAGCCGGAAGTGATTCGCCAGGAAATTGAAGATATTATTGGTATAGATGCCAAAGACGCGCCGCTGATTTCAGCGAAAAACGATCTCAATATTGATGAA
>SLHU01000373.1 GCA_007135995.1 Clostridiales bacterium
GAAAACAGGTGGTAGTTACAATGGTTGACAAGCAAAAAGTTTGTGAATTAATTGAACAATTTACCGGTGTGTCTGGCATAGGCCTTATTTGTCTGGACAACATCTTGAAACGACATCCCAAAAGCTCATCTAAATGGAGAGACGCTGATTTAAGGCTTTTAGACTATACTGAAGTCATCCGGCATTTAGAGACGCTTCTGATGTCTTCATCTGATCTTGGATGCTCTGATCTTGGATGCTCTTTTGAAACATTTTTCACACAAAGTGGGTTTATCTATAATATCCATCTCATAACGCATTCCCATGGTCATTATTGCGTCTTGCTGACAGACCCGGTCCTTGTCCAGCCCCTGACAGAGAAGATGATTCGGGAAACAGGTATCCGCCGCAAATCATCCATAGATGAGCAGATTCATTTCAGAGAAATCTTGTTGCGTGTACCAGTTGTCAGCTGGCAGCAGGCCTCACATCTGGGGGTAATCCTGCAAAGCATGTGCTGTGTTGCTGACGTCGACCACGCTATACACCAGACAACCTGTGTCACTGATAAGATCTATGATCAGCATCAGGAAATGATTCATAAAACCGATTTTTTGCTAGCTCATGACAAGATCAAAGATGTCTTTCATGAAAATAGATACAGGCAAATCAAGTATGTCATTCAAACTGGTGATTTTGAAGCAATGACACGCTTGTTATCGAGCATGAACCTGACTGATTTCCCTGTCAGCCAGATGTCGGATATTGATATTCTGCGGACTGCTAAAAACAGTTTCACTATGACTTGTATGCTGGCATGTTTTAATGCCATTGAGGCAGGTTATCCTTATCATGATGCCTTCAACCTAGCGCATAAGCTGGTAAACGAGACAGAGAAGATGCAGGATGTGAATGCTGTTTTTGCAAATATGAAGGTCTCGATTTCGGCGTTTACTACAGCGGTCAGTCAATATAAAGATGGAATATACAGCAAGACCATGCACGAAGTGCTGCTTTATATCCAAAGCCGATACCGCGAACGCATCAGTTTGAAAGAAATAGCCGGACATGTGGGCCTTCATCCGAATTACCTGTCGAGTCTGGTCAAAAAAGAGACCGGCTTGCCTTTATTTGAGCATGTTAAAAAAATCCGTGTTGAAATGAGCAAGTACGAGCTTCAGCACACAACGCGGACTGTTGCTCAAATTGCTCAAAGCGTTGGGTTCTCGCATCAGAATCATTATGGCCGTGTTTTTAAACGCATGACAGGGATGACCCCCATAGAATTTCGCAAAGAGGCTGAGCATCGTGAGGCATGTGAGAAGCTATAATGTGCCGTTTCAGCCTGACTATTACTGAGTGCTTTTGCATAGCGAATAAAATGCACGTATTTTCGGATCCCGTATCCCTTTGTTATCAGAAGTAAGGTCAAGTTAAGCTTCCGGGATTCAGTATTAATCACTATACTTTTTCACGCTGCCTGATGATAGAATATATATACAAAAGATCAATACCCTTATTCAAGTTGATATCAGCAGAAGTGTCTGCTTTGATCAGTTAGGTGGCGACCCGGGATGGCAGTCTGGCAGTATATAAAAAGAAATATTCGGCAGCTTTTCTTAAAAATCAAGTTTTCTGAAATCACCCCTACAGGCGAGTATTTACCCCTAACCCTTGAAAAAGGCATGATTCTGAGCCAGCCGTTTACACCTCAGCAGGCTGGCCTTTCTGAAATCCTGCTGTCTTTTGAATCTGCTGACAAACTTAGTTCTGAAAGCGCGGTTCAGATTCTGCTTGAAATACGCGAACCCGCTCAGGAGAAGGTTATATATAGCATGCTCTTACATGGTGATAACCTGAATGTGTTTAACCGGACGGCTGTCAGCCTGCCTTCCAGGCTGCTTAATCCCGACACTGCCTATGAGCTGTCTTTATCGGTTGTACGGCTCAGCCCCGGTCTTGGCCTGAAGCTGCATACCCTTCAAAGCTCAGATACGGAACTAAGTATTAATCAAGAGCCTACCGGCATGGCACTGGCGCTTGTTCATGTCTACACTAATCTGAACACAAAACCTTTGCTGATGGCGCTGCTTGTGTTTCTTACAGCGGCTGCCCTGTATATACTGCCGTCATCTGTTTTGGGGAATCTGTTTGGCCGCTTCCCGCTGCTCCCGCTGCTGCTGGCACCCTTACTGACCATGCTGATCACCGAGCTGCTCAACACCGTCAATGAAAAGTTTCGGCTTAAGCCCGCCATATTTTTGATCAGCTATCTGGTTGTTTTGTTTTTTCAAAGTCTGCTGCTGGCGCTGACAGGCCTGCCTGGCGTCGCGGTTTTTGTGACCCTTTTCATCTTCTGTCTGCTGGCGATCGTTAATCATATGAAGCAGTTTTTCCGCGGTGATCCGCTTTTCGCGGCAGATATCGCTTCAGTCGGCATGGCCATGAAAACCGGCGGCCAGTTGGTGTATGAAGTGCAGATAAGGCTTTTGCTGGCTTTTTTGTCCGTCCTGGTTTTTATCGGCGTTTTTCATCATATAGACGGCAGCCTCCTTTCCACGGATCACAGACTGATCTGGCTTTTACTGGCTGTTGTCGGTCTGTCGCTGCTGAGCTGGCTCGTTTTATTTAATGACACATTTCTTGGCCGTAGACTTGGGATTGGCAACAGGCCCTGGAATTTAATGAACGACTACCGTGTCGGGGGTTTTATAGTGCCTTTCTGCCGCAGTATTCGTGAGATCTTTATTAAGTCTCCCCGCAAAGGGGTCAAGATACCGGACAGGTTTTTTGTCTCACCGGTGCAGTGCCGGCAGCCCTCACAGGATCATCCGAATATTTTGGCTGTCATGAGCGAGTCCTTCTGTGATTTTCGAAACATTGCTTCTTTTTCTGTCAGTGAA
>SLHU01000116.1 GCA_007135995.1 Clostridiales bacterium
ATCTCAATGGCGGCCGGCACACTGGTGATGACTGTTTTTGCCAGCCTGTTGAATTATTATGTCATGCTGCCTTTTTACATTCAGGTCATGGAATTTCCTATAGAAGCAATTATCGGCATGACGCGCGCTGCCGGCAATCGACTGGTGACAGACCTGGAAACTTTGATTTATTTTGTCTTTGTTCCGTTCAATCTGTTTAAGGGCTTTGTTATCTCAGTCATTGTTGCCCTGATCTACAAACGGATCAGTCCGCTGCTGCATCGCTGACGCATAAGCAATACGCGGTCCCTCAGCGTCTTCTGGTGAAACCTTCAAGACTGTTGTACCTGCCGGATGTTCAGGTCAGACAGATATCGTGTTATAATGATGTTGCAGTTTATAACAGGAGGTCAGGGTATATGCATTGCACGCAGTGTGGATACGAATTTGAAAGACAGCCAAAATTTTGTCCTGAATGCGGGGCCAGACAAGCCGCTCCGGTACCGGGCGCTGATAAGCAGTCTCAAGCTGAACAGCAGACGCAGGATACAGTCAGCAGACCTGATCCGGTTCATCGTCAGGCCTACGACGCTGCGCACACTTTTTATCAGCCGCAGCCGGTAAGCGGACAGCACCAGACAGATAAAAACAAACAGGAGCAGCTGCACAGGCAGCGGCTTGCGTATATACGTCAGGATTACAACCCTGGCCGCGACGGCACGTTTCGCCAGCCTGATTTTCGTCAGAGCGGCGGCACCGGCGGGCAGCCCTTGCCTGATGCCGGTCCAATGCCTTCAGCAACCGGCATGATCATTTTCTCTATTATCAACATGATTTTTTTCGGACTGGGCATCAGCCTGGTCTTGGGTACTGTCGCACTTGTATTTTCAATATTGTCAACAGGGGAAAAAACAGCTGTTGAAGCAGCAGGCAAACTTAATACGGCCCGTATTCTGAACATAATCGGCCTGGTCTTTCTTCTGATTCAGCTGATCTTGATCTTTGTGATTGCTGCGGCTTCGTTTTTGTATGTATCCAGGACTTTTTAGCAGCTTGCCTTCAAATTTTTGTCCTGCGCTGAGACGTCCCGGTATTATCTGCGCCTGAGTCTTTTCTGCGCTGAGACGTCTCGGTATCATCTGCGCCTGCTGAGTCTGTCCAGTGCTGTGACGTCCTGGAATCGAGTCCGGCCGCTGACTGATGCTGATAAGGGCGGATATCTTTTGCGAATGTCCCGCGCGGGTAGCCGCGGTCATAAGCGCAGTGTATCAGGTGAAAACCTCTTGCCTGATAAAAAGATACAAGAGGTTCGTTTGTCAGTGCCGTGTGCAGAACAACATAAACATAGCCGTTGCTTTGCAGCCACGCTTCTGCAGCTTCATAGAGCTTTCGCCCTACCCCCGTCTGCCTGAGGTGCGGCAGTACCGCGAAGCGGCTGAAGTAAGCGGTGCTGACGCCGTGTCTGACCAGCCTGACAGTACCAGCCATCTGACCGTTTCTCTCAGCGACAAGGACATAATCTGTCCGGATATGATAAAGCATGTCTGCTTTATCCTCACACAATGATTCCAGTGGCCGTGTAATACCCGACTGCCTTGCGTAAACCGTCATTGCGTCATGCACCAGTGACAGAAGCGGATACAGATCCGCTTCTGTCGCCTGGCGGATCGTGATTGTCGAGGCCTCATGCATTGCTCAGGACTCCATCAAACGGACTAGCACCGCTTTTTGCGCATGCAGGCGGTTTTCCGCCTGATCAAATATTCTCGACGCAGGCCCGTCAATGACAGCCTCGCTGACTTCCAGACCCCTGTAAGCCGGCAGGCAGTGTAAAAATATCGCATGGCTCTTAGCCAGTGCCATCAGACGTTCATTGACCTGGTAATCACCAAAAATCTTGATCCGTGCCGCTTTTTCATCTTCTTGTCCCATGCTGACCCAGGTGTCTGTATAAAGGACATCCGCATCCTTTGCTGCTTCAAGCGGATCCTCGGTAATACTGATGCTGCCGCCATTCTTTTCGGCTTCTTCACTAGCTGCCGCAACAATACTTTTGCTGCAGGCATATTGACCTGGTGTCGCGACAGCAAGATGCATGCCTGTTTTTGCGCCCGCCTGCAAAAGCGAATGGGCGACATTGTTGCCATCCCCAAAGTAAGCCATTTTAAGCCCTTTAAGACTGGAAAAACATTCCTTGACTGTCAGCAGATCAGCCAGCGCCTGGCACGGATGCATCAGGTCTGTCAGCCCGTTTATTACAGGAACAGACCCGTAACGTGCGAGATCGAGCACATCCTGATGAGAAAAGGTGCGGATCATGATGCCGTCCAGAAATCTTGACATCACCCTGGCAGTATCTGCTATTGTTTCACCTCGGCCCAGCTGAATATCCTGTGTGCTCAAAAAGAGTGCCTGTCCGCCCAGCTGGTACATGCCCACTTCAAATGATACACGTGTGCGGGTTGATGATTTGGCAAAAATCATGCCAAGTGTCTTGCCGGCCAGCCGCTGGCTGGCTGTGGTATGCTGGTTTTGCTTGAGCAAAACGGCCAGGTCCAGCAGATCCAGAAATTCAGCCGCTTTAATATCCGCAAGATCTATAAAATGCTTCATGGGGTTTTATCAAGGCCCTGCCAGATGAATTTGCCGGTAAAAATGTGATGCAACATCCTCCGGTAAAAGCCAAAGGCCGGAAAATCACCAGATGCCTTGTTTCCTCCTTCATTATTTCAACCGCTGATGCCTCAGATCAGATTTGATCAAGACATTCACGCAGTGTTTGTGTAAACGGGGCAATGACGTTTTCTTCAATAATCAGGGGCGGCAAAAGCCGCAGGATATTATCAGCAATGGATCCAACCAGATAACCTTTCTCCATCAACATCGTTTTAACA
>SLHU01000025.1 GCA_007135995.1 Clostridiales bacterium
CGCGCTGCAGGTGCAAGTCGCGTCATGCAGTTCTCCAGTGCTGTTCAGGACAATCCTGATACTATACATTCTTGAGCCTTCAACCTGGGCGACAATAAGATTTTTTGACTGATCGTATGAAATGTGCTTCACATGTCCGTGCTTGTAATACTGACGGCCCTTCATGTAGGTTGGGCCATTCGTAGTACGTTCTCTGATTGTATCTGTTTTAACATTAAACATTATTTTGCCTCAATATCTGACAGTCGTGCCGGACAATATATATACAGCTTTCTATTTTATCATAGGTATTGCAGTTGGTAAATGAACATTCACAAACTGTCAGAATAATTTATGTGCAGCAGGTATGAAAAATGATTCAAAAAAGAAGAAAAACAGAGAAATAACCAGTAATCAGGAGAATTATTCAGCTAAAATAAAACTGACTATTGACAATGACTGAGCATCCGATTAGAATGGTCAAGTCTGGGTAGCGTCTGATCACTGCAGGCAAAGCCTGAATCGATACATGTTGTAGGAGGTAAGCAATTAATGAGTACTTACGTGGCTAAACCAGCCGATATTAAAAGAAAATGGTATGTGGTTGATGCCGATGGCTTGACTTTGGGTCGCCTTGCCAGCGAAGTGGCGAAAATACTGCGCGGTAAGCATAAACCACAGTATACACCCTTTCTCGACACGGGTGATTTTGTTATCGTCATCAATGCTTCAAAACTGGTATTAACGGGTAAAAAGCTGGACCAGAAGCTTTATCGTTATCACACAGGCTATCCGGGTGGTTTGAAAGAAATCAAATACCGGAATCTGATGCAGAACAAACCGGAAAAAGTGGTTGAACTGGCCGTGAAAGGCATGTTGCCAAAAAATTCGCTGGGCCGCGCAATGTTTAAGAAATTAAAAGTGTTTGCCGGTGCGGAGCATAATCACACCGCTCAGCAGCCTGAAATATTAGAATTGTCGGTATAACGAGGGGAGGAACATCTGGATATGGCTACAAAAAACACTGCTAAAACATATTTTTATGGTACTGGAAGACGTAAAAACGCTGTTGCATGCGTTCGCATCTATCCTGGAAACGGAAAGTTTTTGATCAATGGCAAAGAAATGGATGATTACTTCGGACTTGAAACTTTGAAGCTGATTATTCGTCAGCCAATGGTTGCGACGAGTACGGAAGGTAAGTTTGATATTTACTGCAAAGTGCTTGGCGGCGGACTGACGGGTCAGGCTGGCGCTGTGCGTCATGGCTTGGCAAGAGCGTTGAATCAGGCTGATGAAGAGAGCTTTCGTCCGATTTTGAAGAAAGCGGGTTTTCTGACACGTGATTCCAGGATGAAGGAAAGAAAGAAATACGGTTTGAAGAAAGCAAGAAAAGCTTCGCAGTTCTCAAAACGTTAATCTTATCTGCCTTTGCTCAAGCGTTCTGAAGCCTGATGCTCCTCGACGGGAACAATTGGCAGAACGTGAGTTTGATTATCTGGCGGAGGCAGTTTACTGTCTCCGCCAGTTTTTGGTATCATTGAGCTTGATATTATTGATTCTGTCAGCTTTTAAGCTGGAGCACTTTTTCATGTTTGCCATCAAGCACACATGCATATATGAGAAACGGGTCAGGCGGCGCTCAGGCTCCTTGCCTGGCTTATCTGACTTATAGGAGGTTTCTATGTCACTGTTAATAAAAAACGCGACCGTATTGACCATATCTGGCCAAAAATGGGACAAAGGGTTTGTCTGTGTCAGGCATGGCGTCATAGCAGAGGCGGGACCAGGTGAACCGGGGAGGCATCTGTATAGTGATATTGAACAGCTTGTGATCGACGCTGAAGGCCTTTATCTGATGCCGGGGCTTATTGACGCACACTGCCATGTGGGCCTGTTTGACGACGGCCTGGGCAGTGAGGGCCAGGATGGAAATGAAGCGACAGATCCTATAACACCTCAATTGCAGGCGATGGATGGCATTTTTCAGGATGACCGCGGCTTTACGGAAGCATGCAGATACGGCATCACATCAGTGATGACAGGACCGGGCAGTGCGAATGTGATTGCAGGACATTTCGCTTTTCTCAGAACAACCGGCCGTACAGTTGATAAAATGGCCAGAAAGCCGATGGCTGCCATGAAAGCTGCTTTTGGAGAAAATCCCAAAAAAGTATATGGCAATCAGTCAAAAACGCCGTCAACAAGAATGGCGACCGCTTCGATGCTGCGTGACGCTCTGAAGCAGGCGAGTGACTACATGCAAGCGGTTGAAGACGCCCGGCAAGATGAAAACAAGAAAAAACCCGACTATAACGGACGGTGGGAAGCCTTGGTTCCTGTTCTTAAAGGCGAAATGATTCTCAAAATACACGCACACAGGACAGATGATATATTGACTGCTGTTCGTATTGCAAATCAATATGGTTTGCGTTACAGCCTGGATCACTGTACAGAAGGTTATCTGATCGCGGATATTCTGGCGGAAGAATATGAGAAAGGTAAGCACGAAGATTGCGGTAAAGGCAAGCCAGGTCAGGGCCGCCTGATCGGTGTCGTTACCGGCCCGCTGCTAAGCGATCGAAGCAAACCTGAACTGAACCGGTCTGATATCGCGAACCCTTCTATACTCTCCGCTGCCGGGCTGCCTGTATCCATTATGACTGATCACCCTGTCATCCCTATTCAATACTTGCCAGTCTCCGCAGCGGTTGCAATGCGCGAGGGGATGAGTGAAGATTCAGCTCTGAAGTCTATTACGCTGAATGCGGCGGCAGTGTGTGATATGGATGATCAGCTAGGCAGCATTGAAGTTGGGAAAATTGCAGATCTTGTTATTTTCAGCGGACATCCGCTTAACTTCATGAGTC
>SLHU01000305.1 GCA_007135995.1 Clostridiales bacterium
TCTGTTTCCGGTTCGAAATTGAATCATGCGGCATGATCTCAAACGGTGACAGGCGGTCGGCCTGGCTGGCAGGCAGAAAATAAAGCGCTGCGTTCAATCGATCCCCCTGCCAGCGAAGATCCCCCATGCGGGTTCCGAATTCAGTTGTGACAGTATCGGTCCAAAGCAGCTGCTGCGAAGCGCTGTAGGCACGAATTTCACCGCTGCTGTACCCTTCCTGGTAATCATCAGGAGAAAGCTCACCTGGATCGTATAAAGGGTCAAGGTCCCGCTGTTGGCTGATCAGTGATACTGACGGCAGTTTTTTCTGAACATTCAGGTCTAAGAGCTGCCCGGCCAGAAATAAAACGCCTTCTGGATTCACCGTTCCATGAAACGGAATGAAGAAAGATGAGGCTGCTACAGCATCCAGATTCATTTCACTCAGCAAATGGCCGTTCGCGTCATAATGATACAAGGTACCCTGTTCATAAAACTGCTCCATTGTCCTGTGAAAAGGCAGGACCGGTTCATCAGGATCGGCATCAGGGCGTCTGACAGGTTTGAGATGCCGTGATACACCGACCATCATCCAGAACCCCTGACGCACCAGGTAAAATCCGCCTTCATGATCGGCAATCACCAGTTTGACTGATTCATCATAATGAAGAAACACGCCCAGGTTCGCACCGTCTGAATGCCAGACCTGATGCGGTTCCATCCCCGGTTGATCCCCCTGACGTTCCCACTTTACCTCGCCTTCATGATTGTAGCGCCTGATCACCAGCGGTCTTTCCAGATGCCCTAATGTATTGTGAGCACCGCCGTTGTTTAATGTGTTGTGAGCGCTGCTGCTGTTCGATGAGTTGTGAGCGCTGCTGTTGTTATGAGATTGATTCTGAGCATCGCTTTTATTGAACAGGGCCAGCAGATCACCGCCGGCAAGCAGCTGGTACGCAAAGGGTCCCTGCTGAATTTCTTCTTGCAGGAAAAACATTTGCTGCAAGGTTCCGCTGCCGCCATCAACGTGAATCCAGACATAATGGACATAGCGCTGCGGCTGGTGCGGACGCTGCGGTTGTTCCGTATCTGTTCCCGGTTCAGATGCCTCGGCATCTTCTGATTGTCCGTCGGATGTGTGATATGCTTCCGGCTCCGGCTCCGGTTCTGAGACTGCCACCTGCAGCAACACATAATAATCACTGCCCGTCAGGCTGTTCAATTTGTCTTTTTCGAATCGGCTGTCAGCGATAAAAAGTCCGGACGGGTCAATCTGCAGCGATTGTTCAGGATATAGAAGTGCAAAGGATTCGGCCAGCAGATCATCAAAAAAAGGTTCGAGATCCAGCGACCAGATCACGCTTTGATCAGGTTCGTTGCGTTCTAAAAGCAGCTGTCTGTCGTCACTGTTTAAATCATACAGATGCAGCAGATGTAAATCATCTTTCGTGTGAAACACTTGACTTTGCGTCATCTGATGACTGTATCCCCAGTCCGGTCCGATGTCCGGCGCAGTCTGTAAGGAAGCGATCTCATAGCCGGTGTCCTGCATGGAAGCTTCATCTAATCGCTGAACAGACGGCAGCAGCTGCCCCGGCATCTGGAGTATAAAAAACGCGGTCAGCAAAAGGCCGGACAAAACGATGGTCATCGTTTTGATTATTCCTGCTTTTACCGGTAACGCAGTAAGCAACGCTTGATTCGCAGCTGATTCCGGTTGATGTCGTTTTCGCATGCGTCTGGCGATGCAATGGCTGCGGCTGGTGAACAGATCATCTTTGAACGACTGCTCGGCCCAGTACCAGACCGGCAGAAACCAGAAAACGATTCTGGCCAGAGCATAGAGGAGGCACAAGGTTAAATCACAGCGGCGAAGCCGGTACAGTGCATGGGCGGCTGGCGCGCTGACCTGTTCATATTTTTGCTCCGCGCAAGGCCAGTCACTGGTTGCCGGCTGACGTGCCGGAACAGGAATCTGGCGCGATAACCGATATCGTATCTGGTCAATGAGTGATTCTGATTGATGAAAAATGGCTCGCTTAGATTTCGCGCTCATTTCTGGCATCTGCACCAGCCGGCCTTTTTTGTAGATGCCCAGCGCATCGCGCCAGGCTGATAAAACCGGGAGCCATTCATCCAGATCTGTATTTAAACAACGTCCGTCTGCCGCATGTGACAGATCCGGCACATCCGGATCGTCAAGCATCTCAATGTCAGTCACAACATGTGAAGATGATTCATGATCCGGTCTGATGGGTTCAGACTGCTTTGAACGGGATGATTGAGCGGTGAACCTTTTATTAAGACCGCCTGTGCCGATTTTCATTTTCGTCATCACCAGATATGATGCTGTCAGCAGCAGACCAATCGGATAAGCCGTGCGCATGACAGGAAAAAAACTTTTCCACACAGCCATCAGCCTGTCACGCCAGTCTGGACCAGGTAAATGGGTTAATAGCTCTGAACCCCTGAAAACGTTCGGGTCAAACAAAAATGCCTCCGCCGGCAGATCGTGTTGTTTGGCCATTTCGGCAAAATAGCTGTTCATCTGCAGCCCGGTACGTACAATGGCGTCCACGGTCAGCCTGATCCGCAGCGGGTCTGGCAGGCGAAGCCTTTGCAAAACCTGATACAAAGGCTCAGAAACAGTGAGCATGGAAGGCAGCGGCCAGACCAGCAAGCCAGGCAGAAACAAGAACAGCCAGATTATTTTGCGCTGGCCGGCATTGAATAAAGAGGGGCTTTTTCGGCAGATCAACAAGTAAATTGTCAGAAGAATTGCCAGGATAATTCCAAAAATAAGATTTCTGTAAAGCCATTGTTCAATGAATATCATGATCATACCTCGGCACTATTAAACCAGAA
>SLHU01000011.1 GCA_007135995.1 Clostridiales bacterium
GAAAAAAACAGCAAGTGTCAGAAGTGCGTTTTTGCGCCCAACCATCGAGGCGTATGGACCGCTGATCATATTGGCAAGCAAGTAAGCTAGAGACTGCGTTGTTAAAAGCAAGCCACCTTGTTCATAGGTAAGCTGGTAATCTCGAATCAGATAAACAAGAATTGAGCTGGTCATCAGAACCATCAATCCATTGATAAAAAAAATACCCATACCGCCTGCCATGAAGCGACGGCTGACTGATCTTTGTCTTTGCATATTCATATTCCAGCAATCAAATCGTATAGTCAGATTTAAATTGATGGATCCTTCCAATTAAAGTTTGGCGATAATGAGATGCCATATTTGATCGTTTTCGTTCATATAAACGGGAGAATAAAGACATCTAGTCAACACCGTAAAGATTATACATCACTTCATTCATTAATACCCTGCCATGTGATAATAATTTATCTTTTAATGTGATAATAGTTTATCTTTTAATACGTGTTTAGAGGATATGCAAGTTTTTTAATCGGAAGTATCTTGACGCTAAAGATTCGATACCTAAGTGCCAATCACAAAAAGACGTGTGCAGCTGTCCCGACGAGGACCGGGAGCATATGATATGGACGTCATCTTTGTCATATTGCCTTCTATCCGGAGCCATTGCCAAATTGACAGCTGCGTGCATCTTTGGCTGCGAGTTCCGCAGGCGCACCGCGCCGAGGACATGTCGAGCAGACAAAGACGTGTGCAGCTGTCCCGGCGAGGACCGGGAGTATATGATATGGACGTCATCTGCACGATTGCCATGATTCAAAAAAATGACTGTTTTCGCACAACGTGCAGCATCTTATTGCAGGAAGCAGCCAAACATGATAATTTGATATGAAGACGATTTGCCTTGAGCGCGTCTGCGGCAGGCCGGCGCAAGTCAGATCTGCTTGAATCGAAGGGAGACGATGCCATTATGCTGCAAAGCTTATCCATACTAGTCGAGAACCGTGCCGGTGTCCTGAACCGGGTCACCAGTCTTTTCGCGAGACGAAGTTTTAATATTAACAGTCTGGCTGTGGGCACCACTCAGAATCCGGAGATATCGCGTATAACCATTACCCTTAAAGGTGATGATGAGCTTGTCAGGCAGATCACCCGTCAGCTGCACAAACTGCCGGATGTGCTGATGGTCAGGCATTTGAACCCTGTGGATCATTTCACGCGGGAACTTGTTTTTATTAAAGTACGTGCTGACGCGCAGACAAGAACGCAGGTGCTGCAGATTGTCGATATCTTCCGCGGCCATATTATTGATGTCTCACCGGAGACAGTGACTGTAGAACTGAGCGGTAAGGAAGACAAAATTGAAGCCCTGCATGCTTTGCTTGAGCCCTACGGCATTCTGGAACTGGTACGAACCGGCCCGATCGCGATTGAACGAGGCCAGCAGCTGATGAATGTTGAGCTGGATAATCACTGAGTCCAGACGATCTCAGCATAAATGTGCTGCAGGATAAATAGGCAGATCATGATCAATTGATTAACAATCCAAAATAATAATGAGACTTGAAAGGTCAAGGAGGAAACCTATGAAGAAAATCTATAAGTCAGAAGAATGCAGAACGCATGCCCTTGATGACAAAACGATTGCGATCATCGGCTATGGCAGTCAGGGCCATGCACATGCACTGAATTTGCATGAAAGCGGTTTTAAGGTGATTGTCGGTCTATATGAAGGAAGTCCTTCATGGCCCAAGGCGCAGGCAGCAGGGCTTGAAGTGGCTACTGCCGCTGACGCGGCTGCCAAAGCTGATGTCATTATGATTCTGATTAATGATGAGAAACAGCCTGAGCTTTATGAAAAGTCAATCAAACCAAATCTCAAGCCAGGTAAGGCACTGGCCTTTGCGCATGGCTTCAATATCCATTATAACCGGATTCAGCCGCCTGCCGATATTGATGTTTTCATGATCGCTCCGAAAGGACCCGGGCATACCGTGAGAAGCGAATATGTGATCGGACGCGGCGTCCCGGCACTTTTTGCTATCTATCAGGATTACACCGGCAAGGCAAGAGATATCGCTTTTGACTATGGATACGGTGTCGGCGGCGCACGTGCCGGATTATTAGGCACATCGTTCCGTGAGGAAACAGAAACGGATCTTTTTGGTGAGCAGTGTGTACTGTGCGGTGGAGTCAGCGAACTGATGAAAGCCGGATTTGAAGTGCTGGTTGAGGCTGGATACGATCCTGAAAACGCTTATTATGAGTGTCTGCACGAAATGAAGCTGATCATTGATATGGTCGCGGAAGGCGGGCTTTCCGGCATGCGCTACTCAATCAGTGATACAGCAGAATATGGTGATTACAGAATCGGACGCAGAATCATCACAGACAAGACAAAAGATGAGATGCGCAAAGTGCTTAAGGAAATCCAGGAAGGTACTTTTGCCCGCGACTGGGTTCTGGAAAACCAGGCCGGACGGCCGGAATTCCTGACCCGACGCCTGATTGAAACCGAACATCAGATTGAAAAAGTCGGCAAGGAACTGCGTTCCATGATGAGCTGGAACATACCTGCAGACGCAGACTGATCCTGCCTTTATATGGACCTGTTAAAAAAGATGCTGGCAACAGTATCTTTTTTTCTGCCATCCGCTTTGTATAACCCGCTGTTCACAGTTTTATTCTACAAATAACAGGCGAAAACACCGTCAGCATACCCGGCAGCTTCTGCTCAGGCAAATCCGGCAGTTTGGGGATGCGGACAAAATCCTGGATGAATAGAAACAAGAGGAAGTCTTCAGCCATGAGGCGATTCAGGAAGCTTCTAGTTTTTCTGCTGCCCGATAAAGTAGGTTACTGCGAAAACCAGTGCGCTGCACAGGACAATGGTTGATCCGGCAGCTGTATCCAGGTAGAAAGAAATCAGCAGACCCGCAACAGCCGCGATCCAGGAAAAGGTAACAGACAAAACATGATACTGGCGCATATTGCGCGCGATGTTTCGCGAAGCCGCGGCCGGCAGAATCAGCAGTGAGTTGATCAGTAACGTGCCGATCCATTTAATTGAAACAGTCACCAGAATAGCCACTAAAATCATGAACAGATTCTCGATCAGCCTGATCCGGATCCCCTTGCTGATCGCCAGCGAAGCGTTCACACTGAGAATCAGCAGCCGGTTAAACAAGAAAATCCAGAAAAGCAGCACCAGCAGCAGGACGGCCACCAGGATGGCAATATCAGCCGGCCGGATCGCAAGAATATCGCCTACCAGGTAATTGCTGTAGCGGGCAAACCCGCCTCTGCGCGACAGAAGCGCAATTCCCAGAGCGACAGCGGAAGCCGAAAAAACACCAATCACGGTATCTGTTGAAGAACGCGCCTTGCTTTTAACCGCAGAAATACCCATTCCGAATAAAATACCAAAGGCGATCATCGAAGCCAGCGGATCTCTCAGGCCAAATAGCGTACCAAGCGCAATACCTGCCAGTGCAGAGTGTCCCAGCGCGTCTGAGTAATAAGACATGCGATTACTGATGACCATTGTGCCGGACAGACCAAAGACAGGTGCCAGCAAGATAACCGCCAGCAGCGCGTTCTTCATAAAATCGTACCGGACGAAGGCAAACGGCAGCCACTCCATCAGGCTATACCAGACACTCATGACAGCCCCCCCGTTTCAGGCTTCATGCCTTTCAGCCAGGGCGGATCACCTGCCATAACGGTCTCAATCGGGCCTTCAGTGATCACTGTTTTATTAAGATATATCAGTCTGTTGGCATAGGCTGTGATGACATCCAGATCATGCGAGACAATCAGCGTCAGCATGTCATACTGGTCGCGAAGTGCTTTGACCAGCTGGTAGAACAAAGCCTTGCCGGTCTCGTCCAGTGCTGAAACAGGTTCATCGAGCAACAAGATATCCGGCACAGGATTAAGCGCGAACGCGAGTGTAACCCGCTGCAATTCACCGCCAGACAAATCACCCAGCCGACGGTCAAGCAGATGCTGCGCGTTGACACGTTTCAGGCTCTCCGTCAGGGATTTTCTGGTTTTCTTCCTGACACCAAGGAAGACCGGCCAGCGGCCGTGATGAGCACCCAATATATCCGCCACCGTCAGCGGTGCCTGCCGGTCAAACAGCAGCTGCTGGGGCATATAACCAATACAGGGCCGGGGCAGCGCTTTGCCGTCACGGTCCTGGAAACGGATTTTACCATGGTAGGGCCATTCTCCAGTCAGCGCTTTCAGCAAAGTGCTTTTTCCGCCGCCATTAGGTCCGATTAAAGCCACTATATCGCCGCAGCTGACGGTGAAGGAAATATCTCTTATAATAACATCACGGCCTCGCTGCACACTGACATTTTCCAGCTGCAGCTGATGACCCGGATGAACGGGATGCGCTTCGTGCGCTTGATGATGATGCTCGTCTGTGTTCTGCACCCTGCCCTCCTGACTGTCGGCTGACAGCTTTTTGGCTGACCCGATCAAGTAGTTTTTTACCATTCAAATGCCTGTTCTGGTTCTAATTGCCAGTCATTTGCAATTATATCGACTGCCAGCTGTGCTTGTCAATCAACATCATAAAACAACCCCGATGCTTCCAATCAGCATCAGGGTTGTCTTTTTGTCAGTTTTTTGTTTGCTCAATCTTCCATACCTGGCATCAGCAGATCCTGAGGCATTTTCCCGGCAGGGATCATCGGATAGACATTCTGGGTGGGATCCAGGATGCAGTGCACCAGATACGGACCATCCACAGCCATGGCAAGGCTGATCTGTTCGTCAAGCGAGTCACCGTCAGAGGCCTGACCCGCCGGTATCCCATAGGCTTCCGCGATTTTCAGAAAATCCGGATTATTCTCCATCAGTGACTGGCAGTAATGCTTATCAAAAAACAGCTCCTGCCACTGCCGGACCATTCCCAGACAGCCATTGTCCATAATGAATATTTTCACTGGCAGATTCTGGCTGGCAAGCAATCCTAATTCCTGCAGGGTCATCTGAAAGCCGCCGTCTCCTGTAAATAAAACAGTAGTCCTGTGCGGAGCAGCGGCTGACGCACCAATGGCGGCCGGCAGACCAAAACCCATCGTACCCAGCCCGCCAGAGGTAATAAATGAACGGGGCGACTCGACGGGGAAATGCTGAGCGACAAACATCTGGTGCTGCCCGACATCTGTGGTTACAACCGGGTTCTGCCCTTTCAGGTACTCTGCCACCTGATGCACCACATATTGTGGCGGCAGCGGTGACGCGGCCCTGTACATTTCATTTTTGAGTACGGTATAGCGCTGTTTCTTTTCTTCCAGCAGCTTTACCCATTCCTGCCAGTTATCCGAAAAGGGTGTATCGGGCTTTGTCTTTTGCATCACACTGAAAAAATCGGCAGCATCGTCTTCAATTTCAATGTCAGCCCTGATGTTCTTGCCGATTTCGGCAACATCAATGTCCACATGGATAATCATTCTGTCTGCAATTCGGCGATATTCATTCGGATCGCCGATAATACGGTCACTGAAGCGCGTACCAACCGCAAGCAGAAGATCACACGTACCAAGTGCGGTGTTTGCCTGTGGTGTGCCGTGCATTCCCAGCTGACCAAGATAAAGCGGGTGATCATTCCGAATCGCTCCTTTTCCCATCAGGGTTGTCGCGACCGGAATCTTGGTTGTCTCGATAAAACGAATCATATCCCGTGAACCCTCAGGGGTAATCACGCAGCCGCCGCCTGCCAGCAGCAAAGGCTTTTTAGCCTTGCCGATTGCATCGTAGACTTGTCTGGACATCTCCATCGTTCTGATCTTCGCCGGTCGATGGCGGGTATAAACAGGGATCTCCTGATCGAGTCTCTGGTTTGCCGGCAATGCCATGATATCTTTTGGAATGTTCACCAGAACTGGTCCCGGACGCCCTTGTGTGGTCAGCTGCCAGGCTTCTTCAAGAATCGGCAGCAGATCGTCTGGATTCATCACTAGATAGTTGTATTTTGTGATCGGCTGTGTCACACCTGTAATATCCGCTTCCTGGAACGCATCGGTCCCGGTTGCGCTGCGCGCTACTGCGCCCGTGATCGCCAGGACCGGAACAGAGTCAAGATAGGCATCAGCCAGTCCCGTAACAAGATTCGTCGCGCCCGGACCCGAAGTGGCGATGCAGACGCCCGGCCGTCCGGATACTTTCGCATATCCTTCCGCTGCATGCACTGCACCCTGTTCATGGCGTGTCATAATATGAGGAAACTGCGCCTGATGGATGGCTTCATACAAGACAAGCACCGGCCCGCCCGGATATCCAAAGGCATGTGTGACCCCTTTTTTCATCAGAAATTCAATAATTAAGTCCGCACCATTCATGAACCGGCCTCCTTTGGCAGCATCATACGCGCCCCTTCATGACTTGGAGAAGCCATGAAAGCGTATCTTGACAGCAAACCACTGAGGTTTTGCACGGGTGCTTCAGCCGGCTGACGTGCTGCCAGTGCTTCATCAGAGATCAGGACATCCAGCCTGCGGTTTTTGATGTCAACCCGAATCCGGTCGCCTTCCCTGACATAAGCCAGCGGGCCGCCGACCGCGGCTTCAGGTGAAACGTGGCCAATCGACGCTCCGCGTGTTGCTCCGGAAAAACGCCCGTCAGTAAGCAGCGCCACTTTACTGTCCAGACCCATACCTGCCAGCGCACTCGTCGGTGTCAGCATTTCCCGCATGCCGGGTCCGCCTTTCGGACCCTCGAACCGTATCACAACGACATCGCCCGGCTTGATATTTCTGGAGAAGATCGCTTCGGTTACAGCTTCTTCATTATCAAAGACACGTGCGGGACCTTCATGCTGCATCATTTCCGGCAAAACCGCACCTTTTTTCACTATACAGCCGTGGGGTGCCAGATTGCCAAAGAGCACAGCCAGGCCGCCGTCTTTCGCATGCGGCTGATCAATCGGCCGAATCACCTGCCCGTCAGCACCCTTCGTTTTGCTGATCCGCTGACCGACAGACCCCTGCACTGTAACCGCGTCCAAGCTGATCAGATCACGTTTCGCCAGTTCAGCCATCACAGCAGTGATTCCGCCTTTGTCATTCAGGTCAGTTATAAAATCACTGCCGAATGGATTCAGTTTACAAAGCTGCGGCGTTGTATCGCCGATCTGACTGATTTCATTTAAAGTGAGTTCATAACCTGCCTCACGCGCAATCGCCAGTAGGTGCAAAATCGTGTTCGTTGATCCGCCAAGCGCCATGTCCACACGCAGCGCGTTGGTAATGCCGTCGACAGACAAGATCTGGCGTGCTGTCAGCCCCTGCTCAAGCAGGGTCATAATCTGCTCGCCGGTCTGCCTGGCCAGTCTGACCCGATCTGCATATACCGCGGGAATCGTGCCGCTGCCCGGCAATGCCAGTCCGGCTGCTTCTGTCAGACAGTTCATTGTATTGGCTGTGTACATGCCAGAACAACTGCCGCAGGTCGGACAGGCAGACATTTCCATGGCCGTCAGCTCGTCATCACTGATATCGCCATTGGCATGCGCACCCACTGCCTCAAATAAGTTGCTAAGACCGACACGCTGACCCTGATGGCTGCCCGGCAGCATAGGTCCGCCGCTGACAAAAATACTTGGCAGGTCCATCCGTGCCGCCGCCATCAGCATACCTGGTACAACCTTGTCGCAGCTAGGTATAAAAACAACCGCGTCAAAGGCATGTGCCTGCAGCATCAGTTCACAGCTGTCAGCAATGATATCACGGCTGACCAGTGAGTATTTCATGCCTATATGGTTCATTGCCAGCCCGTCACAGACTGCAATGGCCGGAAACTCAAATGGCACACCGCCAGCAGATCGTATGCCTTCTTTTACTGCCTGGGTCAGTGTTCTCAAATGAAGGTGCCCAGGCACAATTTCATTAAATGAGTTGACCACGCCGATAAAAGGACGCTTCATCTCACTTTCAGTCATGCCAAGCGCATAAAGTAAAGAACGATGTGCTGCGCGTCCGGGGGTTTTTTTGATAGCGTCACTTTTCATGTTAATCCTCAATCCTGTATCCTGTATCTGCGCGTAATCGGGCGCATGCCTCAACCGGGCTCAACCACCACACATCACCGGCAGGTTTTATAATCGCATGCATGCCGGCAACTAGCTGTTTTACTGTATTTATCCCTGACTGAGGCGTTCTATTACCTGCCGGGTCATCTCCTGTGTACCAGCACAGGTCAGATCACTTTCAGCCTGCCGCTTATCCATAATATCACGCGTACGATAGCCGTCCGCAAGTACATGTGTTACAGCTGACTCAACAGCGGCTGCCTCTTTTGGCAGATTCAGCGAAAGCCGCAGCATCATGGCGGCAGACAGAATGGATGCCAGCGGGTTGGCAATATCCTGCCCGGCAATATCAGGTGCCGATCCGTGAATGGGTTCGTACATGCCCGGACTGCCGGGCGCTCCCAGTGAGGCAGATGGCAGCATGCCGATGGATCCGGTGATCATGGCGGCCTCATCGGAAAGAATATCGCCAAACATGTTTGTTGTCACAACAACATCAAAATCATCGGGTCTGGCGATCAGCTGCATGGAAGCGTTGTCAACATACAGATGATCCAGCGCAACACCGGGATAATCCTTGCTGATGCGAATCATGGTTTCACGCCAGAGGCGCGAACTTTCCAGCACATTTGCTTTATCAACACTCGTCAGCTTGTTTTTTCTCTGTGCGGCCAGCTCAAAGGCCATCCTGCCGATTCTTTCAACTTCCAGCACACTGTAGGCTTCTGTATCATAGGCTTCCGGCCCCAGCTTGCCTTCACGGCGGCCATTGTCACCAAAATACATGCCGCCGGTCAGCTCGCGGACAAACAGGATGTCTATTCCCTTTTCTGCGATGGCTGGATGAAGCGGACATGCGCCTGAAAGCGGCTGATATAAGATAGCCGGCCTCAGGTTGCCATAAAGGCCCAGCCCGCTCCTCAAGCCCAGCAGCGCTTTTTCCGGGCGGCTGTCACCAGGCAGATGATCCCACTGCGGGCCACCCACGGCGCCAAGAAACACAGCGTCACTTTTCTGACAACCGGCTAGTGTTGCTTCCGGCAGCGGCTGACCGGTGGCATCAATGGCGATGCCGCCTGCCAGCAGCTCATCATAATGGAAATTGTGACCAAATCGGCTGCCGGTCACATCAAGTATCTGTCTGACAGCATTTGACACTTCCGGACCAATGCCGTCTCCTGGAATCAGTGCAATTTTAAAATCTCCCATTTGAATCAGACTCCTTTATACCTGTCTGTCGCGTTTGCGGGCTATATAGCCAACGAGTCCGTCGGCTGCCATAATCGCTTTGATAAAATCAGGAAAGGGGCTCGCCTGATACTGCTCATTTTTTGTCAGATTGCTGATCAGACCGGAGTCAAAATCAACATCCAGCTCATCACCTTGCTCCACGGCCTTGCTTGCCGCAGCTGACTCAAGAATCGGCAGCCCCATGTTGATCGCGTTGCGATAAAAGATTCTGGCGAAGCTGGGCGCGATGACACAACTGACGCCGCATGCCTTGATGGCGACGGGCGCGTGTTCACGAGATGAGCCGCAGCCAAAGTTCGGACCGGCCACAATCATATCTCCCTGCTTCACCTGCGAGACAAAGTCAGGATCGATATCTTCCATACAATGTTTCGCCAGTTCTTCCGGGACAGATGTATTCAGGTATCTGGCCGGGATAATCACATCGGTATCAACATTCGCGCCATATTTAAAGGCTTTTCCTCTGGCTTTCATTTAATCATTCCTCCCTTTATACCTGCGGTGCCGTAATGTGTCCGGCCACAGCCGATGCACAGGCTACGGGTACTCCGGCCAGGTAAACTTCTGATTTCGGATGTCCCATGCGGCCGACAAAATTGCGGTTCGTTGTTGCGACACAACGTTCACCAGATGCCAGAATGCCCATATGTCCGCCAAGACAGGGGCCGCAGGTTGGCGCGCTGACAACAGCGCCGGCTTCGGCGAATATTTCCAGAAGGCCTTCTTTTAAGCTTTCAATCCAGACCCGCTGTGATCCGGGCAGGACAATCAGTCTGACACCTTTTGCCACTTTCTGTCCCTTCAGATACTTCGCGGCCAGACGCATGTCTTCCAGACGGCCGTTGGTACAAGAGCCGATCACAACCTGGTCTATTTCAACAGGATCAAAGCTGCCGACAACACGTGTGTTATCGGGCAGATGCGGGAAGGACACTGTCAGCGGCACCTGTGAAAGATCAATATCGATTGTTCTGGCATAGACCGCGTCCTCATCAGCCTGCCAGACCTTATAGTCACCGGCTTCATAGCGCTTTGCCGCATACTGGCTGATATAGTCTATCGTTTTTTCATCGACCGGGAAAATACCGTTTTTACCGCCGGCCTCAATCGCCATATTGCAGATGGTCAGCCGCTCAGCCATACTGAGAGACGCCACGCCAGGACCGGTAAATTCCATTGACTGATAAAGCGCGCCATCTACACCGATCATGCCGATCAGATGCAAAATCAGATCTTTACCTGTCACCGGCGGCTGAAGACTTCCGGTAAGGTTAAAACAAATCGCGGCCGGCACACGAAACCAGGTCTGGCCAGTTGCCATGGAGCAGGCAAGGTCAGTACTGCCCACACCCGTTGCAAAAGCACCCAGCGCGCCGTATGTGCAGGTATGTGAATCAGCGCCGATGATCGCGTCACCGGGCATCACCAGGCCGTTTTCCGGCAGGATGACATGCTCTACACCCATTTCTGCTTCACCTTGCTCGTAATAATGCGTCAGATTGAAACGTTTTGCGAACTGGCGCATCTGGAGACAATGTTCAGCGGACTTGATATCTTTGTTTGGTGTGAAATGATCCGGCACCAGTGCGACTTTTTCACGGTCAAATACATCTTCCGCACCTGTTTTCTCGAATATATTGATTGCCGGCGGGGCTGTTACATCGTTGCCAAGCACCAGATCAAGCCTGGCCTCTATCAGCTGACCGTCCTCCACCTGTTCTAGCCCGGCGTGAGCCGCCAGGATTTTTTGTGTCATAGTCATTGCCATAGGATAATCCTCCCATCCTGAATGTTATCTAATAGGTTACTCATTAGCATACGCTGAACCGGTTAACCAGACAAGCACAAACA
>SLHU01000088.1 GCA_007135995.1 Clostridiales bacterium
AGCAATAACATTGGAAAACACAAGGCATTTCTGGGAGGTGTAGAAAATGAAAGCAGCTGTCGTTGATGGTCAGGGCGGTATCCAGGTACAAGTTGTTCCGGATTTGCAGATTGATGCGTATCAGGCTTTGGTAAAAATGAAGGCTTGCGCGATCTGTAATGGAACAGACTCGAAAATAGTAGCAGGCAAGTTACCCTTTGTTCAAGAATACCCGGGAATTATTGGTCATGAAAGTGTGGGCGAGGTCATACAGGTTGGGGAGAAGGTCTCAAAATATAAGATCGGTGACCTTGTGTTTCGTCCGGGTGCCTTTTATCCCGAAGGTGCAGAACTGACATCCTGCTGGGGCGGGTTTGCTGAGTATGGTATTGTCAGTGACAGGGAGAGCATGCAGTCAGCAGGTCTGGCGACTCCAGGCTTTGCCGTGATGCAGCAGGTGATCACGCAGCCGATAGATCCGGTGAACGCGACGATTCTGATCACCTATAAAGAAGCGCTCAGCTGGCTGCAGATTTTTAAAGCCAGTCCGGGCGAGTCAGTGCTGATCTGGGGATCAGGTCCGGTTGGCCTCAGTTTTACCTATTTCGCCAAACTGCTGGGCTGCTTTCCGGTGATTGTCTGCGGCCGCCGCGACAGCTCACTGCAGGATGCCTTAGCCATGGGTGCTGATCATGTAATCAACACAACAAAAGAAGATGTGTTAAAAACTGTCAGGAGTCTGACGAATCAGCAGGGCGTTCAGAAAATTGTTGATGCCGTTGGCGATTTTGAGCTGGTCAGCCAGTCGATTCCCATGCTGGCACCGGGCGGCGACATTGGCATATATGGCATTGCTTCCGGTGATGATGAGGCAAAAAAACCGGTGATAGACCCTGGTATGCGTTATGTCCCCTGGGGGCTTAAGGTGATGGGACCGGACGAAGCTGGAGCGCATCAGCAGATGATGGATTTTATCCGCCTGGGTCTGGTAAATCCTGGCTTTATGGTAGATGAGGTAATTGATCTGAAGGATATCAGTCATGGGTTTTCTCTGGTCAGGCAAAGAAAGGCAAAAAAAGTTGTGGTGTCTTTTGACTGAAACACCCCATAGCTGAAGCAAGGGGATTTACGGTTTATCTGGCAACACGTCTTACGGGTTGTTGCTGATGAACAGATACAGGCAGACATGAATCATCCGGCAGATTGCGAGGGGGTCTTCATGAAAAAAAGAGTATTGGGCAAAACCGGTTTTGAAGTCAGTGAAGTGTCGCTGGGCGGACTGTTTGTCTCGTCATTCGCAGCAGCGCAGACGGAGGCAAATCAAGCCGTCGCCAGAGCACTTGAGCTGGGCGTGAATTTTGTTGATACAGCGCCGGGCTATGCTAACAGCGAAGAAGCTTTGGGTATTGCGCTGGAAAACGTCAGGCAACCTTATTACCTTTCGACGAAATTCGGCGGGCGGCCGCAGCCGTTTAACCCGAAAGACAAAGCCGCCTTAATGAATTCTTTTGAGGAGAGTCTGCGCCTGCTTAAAAGAGACACAATTGATATCCTGATGATTCATGAACCTGACAGGCCCGGGCAGTACGACTGGTGGACGCAGATCAATCCGCTGGACGGACCTGTTCTGGAGGTGCTTGAGGATCTAAAGCGGCAGAAGTTGGTTAAATATGTTGGTCTGGGTGGTACAACGGCCTATGAAATTGCGCCAATCATTGAAAGTGGTCTTTTTGATGTGGTCCTGACCGCGTTTAATTATAGTCTGCTATGGCGTGAAGCTGAACACGTGGTTTTGCCGGCAGCGAAAAAACAGAATATGGGCATTATTATCGGATCACCTTTGCAGCAGGGCGCTTTAGCCAGAAAACATCCTGAAGTAACAGAAGGAGCCTGGTGGCTGAGCAAACCAAGACGCGAGCAGATGCTGAAGCTGTATGCGTTATCTGATGAACTGGCAATGAGCCTGCCAGAACTATGCCTGCGGTTCGTGATCTCAAATCCGGATATTTCAACCACACTTTCAGGCGCGAGATCGGTTGCTGAAGTAGAGCAGAATATCGGGTTTGCTGATAAAGGCCCCCTGCCGGAGGATATTTTAAAAAGACTGGGTGAAATTGCCGCGCTTGTGCCTTTCCGTCCTTTTGAAGAACGGTTTTCGATGCCGTTTGGCAGCGGCTATAAAGGTCCGGGCATGGCCTGGTGAGTGTCAGATTTAGATCAGAAGATGAGAAAAACGTATCTTTATATTGATTTTTAGGAGCATGTAGAATGGATCAAACAGATAAAATCTTTAAAATATTAACGCTGGAACAAGACACCTCTCTGGAAGGCGCCCGGATGCAGATTCAGCTTTGGAATGGCGATAAGCCTGACAAACAGCCGCTCCTGCTGGCATGCAGTCTCGATGATGAGGACAACGCGCTTTGTGCGGATTATCATACCAAAGAAATTCACTATGACTCAGAAAAAATGCTGGTCAGCGGACTGAAGCCGATGCTGAGCACTGCCTATGGCGGTATGGGAGCGGTGCCTTCCATCCGCGCCAATATGGGATGCGGTATTTTCCCCAGTTTGTTTCCTGGTATCAAACAGGAACTGTTCGAGGATAAAATGCCGTGGGTTCAGACCCATCTTCCCAAAGAGGAACTGGCCCGGATGCGTCCCGGGGACTTGCGAATCGGGGACGAGTTCAAGGCTGGTCTGGATCATATGGCCTATATGGCTGAAAAACTGAGGGACACCGGATGTATGGTGTATCCCATGGATGTCCAGGGCGCGTTTGATATCGCTCATCTGGTGTACGGCGATACCATTTTTTATGATCTTTTTGACGATCCGAATTTCATTCA
>SLHU01000089.1 GCA_007135995.1 Clostridiales bacterium
GCTCTATACAACAGGCCGTATTCCGGCTATAATTAGCAGCTATGAACAAGAAATCAGATTTTTATTATGAATTGCCAGAACACTTGATCGCGCAGCATCCGCTTGCAAAAAGAGATGCATCGCGGCTGCTTGTAATGGACCGCGATTGCGGCTCGCTTCACCATCGGCATTTTCATGAACTGCCGCATCTTTTGCGTGCCGGAGACTGCCTGGTGGTCAATAACAGTAAAGTGATGCCTGCCAGGCTGCTGGGCAAACGTGCTGACAGCGCGGCACTGGTGGAAGTGCTGCTGCTCAAGCGCCTGGCTGATGATGAATGGGAAACCCTGGTCAAGCCTGGCCGCCGCTGTCGAAAAGGTCACCGTCTGACGTTTATTCCAGAAAGGCTGACCGCAGAAATACTGGACATTTTACCGTCCGGCAATCGCCGCATAAAGTTCTATTATGAGGGTTTATGGGAAGCGATCCTTGATGAGGCCGGCACGATGCCGCTGCCGCCCTATATCCATGAGCAGCTGACCGATCAGACGCGATACCAGACTGTTTACGCGAAAGAACAAGGCTCTGCCGCCGCGCCCACAGCCGGCCTTCATTTCACACCTGAGCTGCTCGACGCGATTCGACGGCAGGGTATTCATGTTGTGGAACTGACTTTGCATGTGGGTCTTGGTACCTTCAGGCCCGTGAAAAGCGAACAGATTGAAGATCATGATATGCATGCTGAGTTTTATCAGCTTTCTGCAGAAACTGCGCGTGTGATCAATCAGACAAAAAATAGCGGCGGGCGTATTATCGCGGTTGGAACCACCAGCTGCCGGGTGCTTGAGTCGGTAGCCGGCAAGTTCGGACAGATACAGGCAGACGAAGGCTGGACAGATATTTTTATATATCCCGGTTACAAGTTCAAGGCGATCGACGCTTTGATCACTAACTTTCATCTGCCGGAATCAACCTTGATCATGCTGGTTTCAGCCCTGACAGGTCGTGAAGCGATTCTTGCTGCGTATGCAAAAGCCGTAAAGGAAAAATACCGCTTTTTCAGTTTTGGCGATGCCATGCTGATTATGCCGGATACCAGCCGGATTTCAGCAGCTGAAGACCAGATAGGAGAAAAAACTGATGCCAAATGATCCGCAAGATCAGGTTTATCAAAACAGCCTGGACATGCAAAAACAGCTGCCGGAAACCGCCCGGCGTTTTCCGGTGTGGTACGAACTGCGCCATGTCTGTGCACAGACAGGCGCCCGGCTTGGAACGGTTCATACACCACATGGTGCTTTTGAGACGCCTGCCTTTATGCCGGTCGGCACCCAGGCAACGGTGAAAAGCATGTCGCCTGAAGAAGTCAAATCACTTGGCGCAGGTATTATTTTGTCCAATACCTACCATCTGTGGATGCGGCCAGGCAGTGAGATTATCAGAGAGGCAGGCGGCCTGCATCGCTTCATGAACTGGGATCGTGCGATTTTAACCGACAGCGGCGGCTTTCAGGTGTTCAGCCTGAGCGATCTGCGTCATATCAATGAAGACGGGGTGAATTTCAAGTCACATATTGATGGTTCACGCCACACACTGACACCCGAAAAATCGATTGAAGTACAAAATGATCTGGGTGCCGACATCATCATGGCATTTGATGAGTGCATCCCTTATCCGGCCGAGCAGGATTACGCGAAAAAGTCATTAGAGCGAACAACCCGCTGGCTGGAACGTTGTATCAAGGCAAACAGACATCCGGACAGGCAGGCTCTGTTTGGCATTGTACAGGGCGGCATGTACAAACATCTGCGCCGGCAAAGCGCTGCCGATATTACTGCTTTTGATCTGCCGGGCTATGCCATCGGCGGTCTTTCAGTCGGAGAACCAAAAGAACTGATGCTTGAAATGCTTGAAGCAACCGTCCCGCTTTTGCCGGAACATAAACCACGTTATCTGATGGGTGTCGGCACCCCTGACTATCTGATCGAAGCGGCGCTGAGGGGACTTGATATGTTCGACTGTGTGCTGCCGACCCGCATCGGGCGCAACGGCACCGTATTGACCTCGAAAGGCCGCATGATCGTGCGCGACGCGAAATATGCCCGTGATTTTGCTCCGATTGATGATACCTGTTCCTGTTATGTGTGTCAGCATTACAGCCGTGCCTATATCCGGCACCTGATCAAGGCAAATGAGATCTTCGGCATGCGTCTGGCTTCCTGGCATAACCTGCATTTTCTGCTGGATCTGATGGCGCAGGTCAGACAGGCGATTGCGCATGACAGGCTGGGTGATTTCAGAGACGCATTTTTTGAAACGTTTGGTTATCAAAAAACTTAATCTACTTGCATCAACACGCGTTTTAGTGCTATTATATTGCTTGCTTATATCGGCAGACAGTACGTCATATGACAGCTGCTGCCGGAATCACGAGGAGGATCTTACATGTTTCATATTTCATTAGCCGCGGAAGCCGGCGGTATAGAAGCGATTCTTGTGCTTGTCCTGCCTTTGGGCCTGATGTTCGGTCTGATGTATCTTTTGCTGATTCGTCCGCAGCGGAAAAAAGAGAAAAAACTGCGCGAACAGATTAACGCCATGGTCGTCGGCGACAATGTCGTGACGATCGGCGGCATCTCAGGTAAAATTGTCAATATTAAAGACGATGAGGTGACCGTAACAACAAGTGTCGCGAATACACTTGTTACGGTTAAAAAAAGCGCGATTAATAAAGTTGACAAACCGATTTCAGATTAACTGCGATAATCAATCGGAAAAAGAACATGACGCGCTGTAACTGGACTGCGGCATGTTTTTGTACGGTCTGGTTTGGCATAGATTTGTTTCC
>SLHU01000081.1 GCA_007135995.1 Clostridiales bacterium
AAGCTGCAGGCACTGGAGAGCCGCCAGATTGAAAATTTACCTCAGGTCAGCAAAGCCTTTCAGCAAGATAACCTGCCGCTGATCAGAAAACAATTTCAGAGAATGGAGCAAGATTCTATATTGTTATATGATAATCGCTGGCTGCCCAATCCTGACCTTTACCTTTCACCGGAACAAGTCTTCTCCGCTGTGCAAAACAGCAGTCTGTCGCTGCGTCCGGCAGCCAGAGTTCTATCTGTCGGGCTGCTGGGTTCTCTCATTTCCCTGCTTTTGCAGGATCAATACTCCGCTGCCGCCAGTATTATCCCGGAAATCGCTTTAATCCTGTCACCGGCACTTGTTGGTCTTGCTTTAAGCCTGATCCTCTGGAGTGAATCCATGCATGGCATGGGGCTGGTGAAAGCTTTCTCGCTTGATATCAGGCGGCTGCTCGAATCACGGCTGCCTGTCTTCAGTGACCAGGCGGGGCTCGGACTGATGATTGACCAGTTTATGTCGTATGACCGTGACATGAACGCTTCATTAAAGGCATTCAATGAAACAGCCACACGGCTGACTGAAAGTGATATGGCCGACGGTATCAGGCGCAGTGTCGAACAGGTCCTGCTCGACAGCGTCGCGCCCTCCATTCAGGAATCAGCGGCCGTCTTGAAAAAACTGGCTGACGAGTTGGTTCGTCGTCAGGAAAGAGGCATGCAGGAGCTCGCCGGGCAGTTCGCCAGTGCTCTGACCACTGATATGGCGGCTCATCTGAAACCGGTCAATAAGGAAATAGCGCAGATGAGCAGCTTGATGACCGATGTGAGAAATTACATAGAATACGCGATGCGAGCTCTGGATACGGTAAAAGAAGAATCAAACACATTACTAGGTGATACACGAGACGCATTGCAGCAGATGGCACAGGCACGCGGCCATCTTAGTGATGATTTTGGCAAGGCAGGCCAGCAGCTGGAGCAGCTGACAGCAGCCACCAGCCATATGGCCGATATTCAGCAGAACAATGAACAAAGCCTGGCGCAGGCGATTGAACAATTATCAGGCCAGCTGACACACCACAGCAGCTCAATGGAGACCCTTGTTGAGCAGGCAACCAGCGCTATGAAGCAGGCACAGGCAAGCGCCGACCGGCAGCAAAGCAGCGCTGAAGACCATATCGCCAATATGAGCCAGCATGTCAGCCAGCTGAGCCAGGAACTAGGTGACAAGATCAGCCAGCTGCTTGAGCAGGTCGACACTGAAACCGGAGCAGTTGCCAGACATGCCGCAGAAATAGGTGCCAGACTGGGAACCTTAAATGAGACATTGTCTCAGTCACTTAATGATTTCAGCCGCGAATCAGCTGATTACGTCCAGAACACACTTCAGGAATTTGACAGTAATCTGGCCGAGCTGGTCCGCAGAATGACACAGGCGACAGTGGAGATACGCGACGCTGTGGACGCCCTGCCGGCCGCTTTGCAGCAAAGACCCCGTTTCGACTCATAAATTATTCCCGAATCAGCGGCGCACAGCGATCAGCAGGATGGAAATTGGAACATGCAGGTAAAGCTGACAGGACATTTTGAGCTAAATCAGGAAAAGCCAGGCTTGTGCAGGCTTTCTGATGCCATGCCCAATCTCAGAGAAAAGCTTCAGACCCCGCTTGAACGCCTTAAACAGCCTCCCAACCTGGAAAAACTGGCCTCGCTTCGTCACATGATTACATCAGCGAAGGACAATACCGCCGTTATTGATCTGGCACATGTCCTTCCTGGCAGTGAACTTGGCTGGCTTTTTTTTCTTCTGACTGATATAGATGACAATCACAAACCAGACCAGCAGCTGATTAGCCGTGTTAGCCTGATCATTCGTGAAAGAGCTTGTCCTTCCCTTTATCAGCATGCCTGGCTGATTTTTCAAAAGTACTACGATCAGCCTCCGGTTGGCAAAAATCTGGATCTGCTGTGCACTATTCTGGAAATCAGGCAGCAAAGCGGACTCGACCCTTCTTTCCCTCTCATCAGTGAGATCATCTCCCCTGCCAGCCGTCCCTTTATGAAAAAACTGATGCGTCGCCTGGCTGAACAAGAAATGCCGGTCCAGACCTTTATCGATACCTACGCCGTCTCATCGGATCTGCCCCTTGGATCGGTACTGGTCAGCAGTACCTTTCTATCCGGATCTGAATCGCTTTACAGCCAAAGCCAGCGGCTCTTCGCTCAAACACTGAAGTCCGCTCATATAGATATCCAGCTGAAGCTCTTAAAGCATTTTTTCCAGATGAAAAAGCTTTCCCCTACATCCTGGAACGCGTACTGCCAGATTATCTATCGGAAATTCGGACCACCCGACCAGGGACACGTGATTTGGGAATCACTCAGTGATAAGCACGTGAGAAAATTCCAAAACTGGGTGATCGCCGCTACTATCGGCAGCCACTGTCGTGATAACCCAGATAAAGCCCGGGTATTTTTGCACTACGCTGAGCATATACAATCGATTGAGTCCTGGGATAATGAAACGATGCTGATCAACTTTCCGGGATTTGTGATTGTTGACAATCGACTTGATCCTGAAACAGCTATTTACTATGACCAGCAGCAGGCAGAGCGCCGGCTTGTTATGGATAACCAGCAAACTGAGCCGCCGCACCCGGCCAGCACCGTTATAGCCAGAAGAAGAGTTGATGAAGCGATCCGCCGTGCCAGCTGCAGCGGTATTGTAGGGCTGCCGTTTGACCATGAAGGGATAAGGTACACTCGTATTTTTCTGAATTTTTGTATTCAGGAACAGGTGCTGCGCCAAAGAAACCTGATAGCAAGATTAAAAAACAAA
>SLHU01000154.1 GCA_007135995.1 Clostridiales bacterium
CAGATCTGCATATCTATCATAGTGATATAGCGATTCCGGTGAGGCCGCCGGTTGTGACCGGTCACGAGTTTTCCGGTATCATTGAACAGGTTGGCGAAAAAGTCAGCGGCTTCAAGCCGGGAGACAGGGTTGTGTCTGAAACAGCTTACCATTACTGTGGTGTATGTGATTTTTGCCGTGAGGGCTGGTACAATCTTTGTGTTGAAAGAAAAACGCTGGGCTACTGGTATGACGGTGTTTTTACAAATTATACAGTGGTGCCTGCCGCAAGGCTGCACCATCTGCCCGATCAGGTCAGTTTTACAGCCGGTGCGATGTGTGAACCGCTGGCATGTGTGACACATGCCGTTGAGGATCTTTGCCGCATTGTCCCGGGCAATATGGTTCTGGTTTCCGGGCCCGGCTCTATCGGACTGATGGCAGTACAGGTGGCCAAAGCACATGGCGCTGCCGTCATCCTTGCAGGAACAGATATAGACAGGCAGCGGCTGCAGACCGCCCGGGAACTGGGTGCGGATTATACAGTGAACGTTCAGCAGGAGGACTTAACTGCCCTGGTCATGGAAAAAACCGGCGGCTACGGTGTTGATGTTGTCCTCGAATGCTCAGGATCGGCTCAGGCGATTGATACAGCGTTAAATCTGATCAAGAAACGAGGTTGGTTTTGCCAGATTGGTCTTCCCGGTAAAAAAATAGAATTTGATATTGAAAAAATCTGCTTTAAAGAACTTCATTTTGCTGGTTCACTAGGTTCGCGCAATGCCAGCTGGCGAAAAGCACTTGCCTATCTCAAGTCGGGCCAGATCAGTCTCGAACCACTGGCTACACATAAGCTGCCGATCAGCCGGTGGGAAGAAGCGTTCTCATTATTTGAGAATAAACAGGGCATTAAAATTATCATGCTGCCTGAGAAAGACTAGGAGGATCGCCCATGGCCTTATCAATTTCGAAAAAAACATATATGCAGGAACTATGCAAAACCTTTCGTCAAGATGTGCTCCGTGTGCTGTATGACAAGCAGACCGGACATCCGGGCGGGTCGCTGTCTGTGTGTGAAATTCTGACAACTTTGTATTTTCATGCAGCCAGAATCGATCCCGGTGATCCGCAGCAAGCAGATCGTGACAGAATTATCCTTTCCAAAGGCCACGCTGCGCCGATGCTTTATCGTGTACTGGCAGAAAAAGGGTTTTTCCCTGTGGATGAAATGAATACATTGCGTGATTTTGAAACCCGTCTGCAGGGCCATCCGAGTGTCAAACATACCCCCGGTGTTGAGCTTTCAACCGGACCGCTTGGTCTTGGCCTGTCAGCTTCGCTGGGCATGGCACTCGGGCTGAAGCTTGACGGCAGTCCGGCCAGAGTTTATGTGGTGCTCGGTGATGGTGAAATCAATGAAGGGACGATCTGGGAAGCGTGCATGTGTGCCGCCAAATACAAAGCGGACAATCTGATTGCCGTTCTAGACTGGAATGGTGTGCAGCTTGATGGTCTGACGGATGAAGTGATGCCAACCGGGAATCTGCCGGCAAAATTCCGCGAGTTTGGCTGGCACTGTCTCGAATGTGACGGCCATGATATCAGTGACTTATGTGAAACCCTTGACAAAGCAGCGACGCTTAGCGGCAGGCCGGTAATGATTCTGGCAAGAACGGTTAAAGGCAAGGGCGTATCCTTTATGGAAGGACAAAGTGCGTGGCATGGCAGGCCAGTCGGCAAGGATGAGTATGCGGCGGCAAGGCAGGAACTGGAAGGTGAAAACGTATGACCAGGGCAATCAGAGACGCTTACGGCGAAGCTTTAGTAAAATATGGCCGGGACAATCCGGACGTTGTGGTGCTTGACGCTGATGTCAGCAGCTCAACAAAATCGAGACTCTTTCAGGAGGCCTGCCCGGAGCGGTTTTACAATGTGGGTATAGCGGAGGCTAATATGACAGCCATGGCAGCCGGTTTTGCTGCCGTCGGCAAAATCCCTTTCGTCAATACCTTTGCCGCATTCATCAGCAGCCTGGGACTGATCGCAGCACGTTCTTTTGCCAGCTATTCCGGCCTGGGCATCAAGCTGATCGGTGCCTACGGTGGCCTGTCGGACTCTTTTGATGGGCCCAGTCATCACTCAATCGACGATATTGCCATTATGCGGCTGCTGCCAAATCTTAAAGTATATGTGGCCAGCGATGAGGTCCAGACAGATTGGCTGGTCAGGCAGGCAATCGAGGACCGGTCGCCGGTCTATATTCGCCTGTCCCGCGACGCTATGCCAGCGATTTATCAGCCATCGGCAGATTTTAGTGAAGGCAAGGGACAGATTATCAGGCAAGGCAGCGATATAACCATCATCGCCTGCGGGCTGATGGTCAGCCAGGCACTCGCAGCAGCCCGGATGTTGTCTGATCAGGGGATTGATGCTGCAGTGATTGATATGTTCTGTGTGAAACCGCTCGACAAAGCATTAATTTTGAAAAGCGCGGCCCAAAGCAGCGCGATGATCACAGCTGAAGAGCATTCGGTTATAGGCGGGCTGGGCAGCGCGGTCGCGGAAACGCTTTGCGAGGCAGGCCTGCAGATACCCGTTGGTTTTGTGGGATTGGCTGACTGCCACGCTGAATGCGGTCCATATGAGAAACTTTTGCAGAAATACGGGCTTGATGCTCAGGCTATTGTCACCAAAGCACATCAGCTGATCGACACATGATGCGCAGGCTATTGTCACCAAAGCACATCAGCTGATCGACACATGATGCGCAGGCTATTGTCAACAAAGCACATCAGCTGATTGACGCTTGA
>SLHU01000162.1 GCA_007135995.1 Clostridiales bacterium
TGCGTTCCATTGCCGCCCAGCACCACCAGCGCATCAAGCTGATGGGCTTTCGTCGTCTCCACCATTGCTTTCAGCCTGGTCGGACTGTTTTCAGTCAGAGGATCGAGCCGGTCGAGCATCTGCTTGAAGGGTTGTCTGGACGTACCAAGGATTGTTCCGCCAACTGTCAGAATTCCGGAAAAATCCTGCGGCCGCATTATGCGGACATCATTTTCCATCAGGCCGCGAAAGCCATCCAGAAAACCGATGATCTTAACATCCTCACGCCAGATTTCATAAAGTGCTTTGGCCACACCGCGCAGTGCAGTATTAAGTCCCTGGCAGTCACCGCCGCTTGTCAGCATACCTATTTTCTTCATCAGATGCCTCCCATTTGTCAAACGTTCTTGATTGATGTCAGATGACCGTTGCTTATCATCCGGTAAAAAAGTCAAGTCATGCGCGCACCCGCTCAGGAACACACGCTTTTCAGCTGTTATGTGATTATTATACGCTATCAGGCCCTTTTCGTGTACAGCACCGGTAAAATCAGGTATATTAATGATATAGCATCTGAGCAATAAGGAAACTTGAGGTTTTATTTATGGAAAAAAATCCCGAAAGACCAAGCGAAATCCGCATGGCAGTTCTTGTAGACGCCGACAATGTCTCACCACAAAATATTCGTGGTATGATGGAGGAAATTGCCCGATACGGTAATCCGACCATCAAGCGTATTTATGGTGACTGGACCCGCCCTAATCTGGGCGGCTGGAAAACGCTTTTACTGGATTACGCGATCACACCGATCCAGCAGTTTGGCTATACAACCGGCAAAAATGCAACTGATTCCGCGATGATCATTGACGCGATGGATATCCTGTACTCTGAAAAAGCTGACAGTTTTTGCCTGGTTTCCAGTGACAGCGATTTTACCCGTTTGGCCATGCGGCTGCGTGAAGCCGGCAAAACTGTTTACGGCATTGGCGAGCAAAAGACACCCAACGCTTTTATCGCGGCCTGTGACCGGTTCATCTACATTGAAATACTCGATGAGTCCAGCACCGATGACCATGAAACAAGCCCATCAGCGGCACCAGAACAAAGGCCTTCCAGAACATCTGCGAACAAGAAGAAAACGATTAAGAAAATCAGCCCTGATGTGATCAAACTGATTTCTTCAACCATCAGCGATGTGGAAGATGAAAACGGCTGGGCTTATCTTGGAGAAGTAGGCAGCCTGCTTTTGAAAAAGCAGCCTTCATTTGACTCCAGAAACTACGGCTATGAAAAGCTGACACCCATGATCAAAGCGATCGGCCGTTATGAGATTGATGTCAGAGAAACAGGACATTCATCCTCCAAGCATATTTATATCCGTATCAAACCTAAATTCAACAACTGAAAGCAGCAGTCCTTTAACGCCGCAGATGCCGCGCGGCGTTTATGCAGTCAGCTTTGGCTGTGTGAAAAAATACCCATTACCCATATTGGGTGTGCTGAAGGTTCAGCCTGAACATCTCTAGCTATCCTGATCCGCTTCGCTTGAATGCAAAAACGTCTGAAACGATACGTTTCAGACGTTTTTCTGGTCGAGGTGAAGGGACTTGAACCCCCGACATCCTGCTCCCAAAGCAGGCGCGCTAGCCAACTGCGCTACACCTCGTTGTCAGCCTGTATAATTCTAATCGTAAAAGGTTGATCTGTCAATAACCCATCAGAAAATCGCTGAGTAAAATCAACAGCGGTATAGAAAGAACCGAAAGAAGCGTTGAAAAAGCGATGTTTCTGGTCGCCAGCATTGTGTTCTGATCGTGCCGGGTGGCAAACAGCGCGACCCCTGCCGCTGTCGGGGCCGCGGCAGGTATCACACAGGCCAGAAACAAAATCCGTTCCATCTCAACCGGTACCGCGGCAAGAACCAGTATGACAATCACCGGTACCGCAAATAACCGCAGCAGCGAAGAGCCAATGACATCACGGTCGGTGAAAATGCTGCCCAGCGTGATCATTGAAAGCTGTGCGCCGATCAGCATCATGGCCAGAGGCGCGTTAATTGCGGCCAGATGACCTATCACGATGGTGGGGATTTCCGGCAGCTGAATCTGCAGCAAAAACAAGGGAAAGGCGATCATAATGGATACATTGCCCGGATTGATCAGCGCCCGCTTGAAATTCATTGCCTCTTTGCCGCCGGTCATCAGGCGCACACCGTATGTCCATTGCGCCGCATTGAACACCACGATATAGACAGAGCCATATAAAACACCTTTGCTGCCCAGTATCGCGTCCAGCAGCGGGATACACATGAAACCGCAGTTGGAAAAAACAACTGAAAACTGCATGACTCTAGAACGGTCATCCGGTGAGCTGCGATAGATCATCTTGCCTATTACGGCGCCAGCCAGGTGGCTGAATATCGCGCTGACCAGGGCAATCAGCATGCCTCTGATCAGACTGACATCGAAAGGTGTCTGAAAGGACTGAATAATGATGCTGGGTGTAATAATGACCAGCAGCACGTTTGTTAACTGGCGGATTCCGTGATCATTTATCATCCTGACTTTACCGGCAATAAATCCGACACCAATCAGGATAAATAAAATAAGAACTTGTGATACTACAATATAGGCATTATCAAGCAACAATCTTCAACGCTCCAGTCATTATCATTCTGCGGTTCTGGATTATCTATCTGTTATCAATTACGGACAAACAGACCTGCGGCCGAACAAAAACATTACGCCCGGCGTCACGGCAGCTGTCCCGATCCGTAGCAGCAACACATGAGCAACA
>SLHU01000395.1 GCA_007135995.1 Clostridiales bacterium
TGAGAGGTTCGGATTTATTTTTGTTTTTATACAAACTAATCTGATGTTTTTCGAATCAATCGCGGATCTTTTTAAAAATATTATAAGCACATGTGGCATGTAATACATGAAAGTTATTTCGAAAAGAAGACAAACCGGTTTCACAGCTTAACGTGACAGCCGGCATGAACAATGACGGAAAGCTTAGAATCTTAAAGCTTAAATGACTTGCCGTCAACTTCAATCAGGACACTGTGCGCCGGTAAAGAAAGCGCTTTGTCTGGCAGCTGCACAACCTGCTTTTTATGGTTCCGGTTGATCGCTGCCAGAATATGGCCCGGACCTGCCTGCGGCTTGCCAAACACATCTTTCCCGTGTTCCAGCCAGCGGCTGAGAACAACAACATGGCCGGAAGCTTTGATAAACTTGAAATAACCGGTTCGAAGGACCGGCCAGCGTGATCTCAGCGAAGCGATTTTCTCAAACCAGCTTCTCAGCTCAGAGCCGAAGGTGCTGTCTTCAGGATACGTGCGGCGGTTAAACGGATCGCGATACCCTTCCATACCAATTTCATCACCATAGTAGATAGAGACAGCACCGGGAAAGACAACCTGGAAAAAAATGGCCAGACGCAGATATTTTTCACCCAGCTCACGTTCTTCAGGTGACAGGAGGCAGGTCGCCTGGTCTTCCCGGCTGCCGGGATCAGGTTTTCCTGCCATTATGGTGATCGCCCGCGGGATGTCGTGACTGCTGATCAGGTTAAAACTGCTGTAAAAACTTGGCAGCGGATAATGTTCACGAATTTCCTCGAGAATCGAGGCCAGCTTTTCTGCCGGATGATGGCCAGCCAGCCAGCCGGTCAGGGCCTGCTGAAAAGGGTAGCCCATGACATTGTCATGGGTTCTGCCCAATAAAAAATCGCGGTAATTGCCATAACTGATCTTATGGCTGGCGTTTTCCCATACCTCGCCCATTAAAACGGCATCCTTCTTCTCCGCCTTGCAAGCTTTGCGTAATGATCTTAAGAAAGAATCGGGCAGTTCATCTGAGACATCAATCCGCCAGCCGGACGCGCCCAGTTTCAGCCAGCGGCGAATAATGCCTTTCCTGCCGGCGATATACTCCTGATAGGTCAGATCATGTTCGTTAACACTGGGCAGATCCTGAAAACCCCACCAGGAATCATAGAAAATCTGATCGCCCCGGCGATGAAAAATATACCAGCTGCTGTAAGGGGATAATCCTTTTCCTCTGGCTTCCTGGTACGCGCCGGTCTCTTCATAACGTTCAAGCTTATTAAAATAACGGCTGTCAGCGCCTGTGTGGCTGAAGACACCATCCAGCAGAATCCGGATACCGCGTTCTTGCGCGTCTTCACATAAGGTACGGAAGCTTAACTCATCACCCAGCAGGGGATCAATTTGCTCATAATCCCCGGTATCGTATCGGTGATTGGATCGTGCTTTGAATACAGGATTAAGATATAAAGCCTGTACCCCCAGCCGGGCCAGGTCATCCAGTTTTTCCCTGATCCCTTCTAGTGACCCGCCAAAAAAATCACAGGCCAGATAGCCCGTCTCAGGTTTGCCGATATAATCAACATCTTCATGCCAGATGGGATGATAAATCCTTTCCGGATAGGCGTTTTCGTCAAAACGGGTTAAACTAAAGGCCCGGTCACGCCGAAAGCGGTCCGGGAAAATCTGATAGACAACAGCTCCAATCAGCCATTCAGGCACCCGAAAATCACGCTCATACAAGGTGACCTGCCAGGCTGACGGATGGTGGGTTTCACCGGGATGGTACTTCGGGCGGCCGCTGCTCAAAATTCCACGCCCGTCAGGGGAGGCGCGATCAGCCGTATAAAACAATTTATGGCTTTCAAGGTCAATTTCAAACCAGTAAAAAAACAGTCCTGGTTCCATGGGCATACGAAGGTTTATTTCCCAGCTCTGAGAACCATCCAGCTGGTTCAGGCGAATCCGGCTTTCCTGAAACAGCTGCAGCCCGTAGGCATAACAAAGTGAGACAGATATGATCTCTTTGTCTTCCTCGTTAACATCTATTCTAAAACGGATACTGGTTCCGACTGTCACAGCACCATAAGGCGCCCGGTAGTTTTCTGATCGGCTTAAATGCTGTATCTGCATAGTGTCAGGTACATCCTTTCAAGGTCTGAATCTCAACTATCAGCCGCATCAGTCAATCAGCATGCGATAAAGTTCAAGATATTCTCTGGCAGAACGTTTCCAGGAATAGTCGCCCTTCATGGCGGATTCTACCAGCTTCTGCCAGTCCCGTGGCCGGTCACGATACACACTGGCCGCTTCCTGAGTTTTAAACAAAAGCTCATGCGCGTTAATATTAGCGAACGAAAACCCGTTTCCTGTACTTGTATGCTGGTTATAGGGTGTGATCGTATCCTTAAGCCCGCCGGTTTCCCTGACAACGGGCAGCGTACCGTAACGCATGGCGATCATCTGGGAAAGACCACATGGCTCAAACAAAGAAGGCATCAGGAACAGATCCCCGCCTGCGTAGAGCCGCCGGGACAAGGCAGCGTCAAACAAGATCCGTACAGCCAGGCGGCGCGGATTTCGTGCGGCAATCTCACGCAGCGCCTGTTCATAATAAGGTTCTCCGGTACCCAGCAAAGCGACTTGTATCCCGCTGTGCAGCATTTCGTCCAATACACGCAGCAGCAAATCGATGCCTTTCTGGTCAACCAGCCTGGATATCATGACCGCCAGCGGCTGATGCCCGGTTTGTTCCAGCCCAAGCTCTTTTTGCA
>SLHU01000374.1 GCA_007135995.1 Clostridiales bacterium
CAAAGCTGATCAATGCTCCGGGTCAATATTTGCCATATTCCAAAGCTGATCAATGCTCCGGGTCAATATTCGCCAGGTTCCAAAGCGCAGCCTGTCCGGTTGAAACGGCAAGCGCGCCGGCTCCCAGGGCTTTTAGAATTTCCGATCGCTCACTGATGAGCCCGCCGGCTATCAAAGGCCTGTCGAACAGATCGACTGCCATTTTAATTGCTTTATCAGCAACACCTGGCAATACTTCTACCAGATCAGGGTGACTTGATTTAATATGCCGGCTGCCGTCCTGAAGCGCGCTTGAATCGAGCAGAAAAATCCTTTGTACGGTTAGCAAGCCCGCTGCGCGTGCCCATTTGATGCCAGCGGGACGTGTGGTGATAATGCCGTGGGGTTTGATCTGGCCGGCTACATATCGAATACCTTCTTGATCTGGCTTGAGACCGGCAACAAGATCGAGATGCAAAAAAACCAGACGGTTAGCGGCCTTTAGCTGATGGCAGCGCTCTGAGAGATTGTTAATCGAGCCGGCGAGCAGGAAAATAATCCGGGCAGATGACTGCATCGCCTGCTCGAGCTGTTTATCATCCCGCACAGCCGCAATCACAGGATGCCTAATCATCGTATCAATCATCTGCTGTTTATTAATATCTGACATACACACTCCTGGACACCCGCTGATCTGACATCAGCAATTCATCCCCGTCAATGAAACAAGCGGCTTTCCTGCGTTGTTTCCGTAAGCCCCTCATTCATTTAGCGCCATCCGATCACTCAATCATTCAATCGGTTTCCTGTGATGCTGTTGCGATGCTGTCATCAAAGGACAGCATCGTGCCAGGATCATTTTATCACGTTCCTTATGCCAGATCACGTGTAGCGATAATATTGACCTGCGTATCCAGAACATTTTTGACAATAACATCGCCAATGGCAACCGGCAGCGTTACAGGTGCTTTCCTGATTTCGCGCAGACAGTCAAAGATCAGATTTTTAGGAATAGGTTTCTCGGTTCTGACACTTAAAGGCTCCTCACGGCCCTGAACGGCAATCAGGCTGGTGACCATCCGTTTTGGATTCAACACTTCGTCTTTCGCATACTGGGCGCCGCGGGAACATACATTTCCCCGTACTCTTGCTACCTGCTGATCACGAACGGTTACGTTCAGTGTACAGCCCATCGGGCAGCCGATACAGATAATTTCTCTGTCAGCCATGTTCAGCTTCTCCTTCAATTTCAATTGTCAGCGCTTTCAGCGCATCGTCTGCCAGTTTCGCGGGATCAAGATCAAGCAGAACCATTTCGCCAGGCGTCATAATCAGTTTCTTTTGCCTGAGGATCTGCTTTTGATCGGCTTTCACAACAACCGCGCCGCCCTTATAAACACCATCTGTACGAAAGCCTACACGCCATTTATCCTTTACATCCAGACCGGCATCAGGCTGACCTATTTCTATGAACTGCGGTACAACCCCTCTCACGCCTTTGCCTTCAATAACAGGAACCGCATGATGCTTTAGCACCGCACGGGTGATCAGCCCCTTTTTTTCTGCTTCAAGCCAACGGACAGCAGCTTGTCCGGCCCGGTGTGACTCAGCAGATACTTCATCAACCAGGTCATGTACATGTAAAACATTGCCGCAAGCATAAATACCTGGAATTTCTGTGGCAAGATACTGGTCAACAACCGGTCCGCGGGTGCTGTCGGCCAGCGTAACACCTGCCTGCCTCGACAACTCGTTTTCCGGAATCAGTCCGACTGAAAGCAGCAGCGTGTCGCAGTCAATTCGCCTGGCTGTTTCAGGCAGCACGGCTCGTGTGTCAGGATTGACGCCAGCGATGGTCACACCTTCAAGGCGTTCTTTGCCGTGGATATCAATGACGGTATGGTTGAGCATCAGCGGGATGTCAAAATCCTGCAGACACTGCACCACATTTCGTGTCAGACCGCTTGAATAAGGCATGATCTCCAGACAGGCCAGAACCTGAGCCCCTTCAAAAGTCATCCGCCTGGCCATAATCAGCCCGATATCACCAGAACCGAGGATGACAATCCGGCGGCCGGGCATATATCCTTCCAGATTCGAGAGCCGCTGGGCGGTTCCGGTTGTCATAATGCCGGCGCACCGTGTCCCTGGAATGCCAAGCGCACCTCTTGGCCTTTCCCGGCAGCCCATAGCCAGAATAACAGCCCCTGCCTGTATCTGCTTCAGTCCGATCTTCGGACTGACAACGATCACGCGCTTGTCTTGCGTCAGCTCAAGTGCCATGGTTGAACAAAGGTATGGAATGCCTCTTCTTTTGACTTCCTCTATATAGCGGCTGGCATATTCAGGACCGGTCAGCTCTTCATTAAAGCGGAAAATACCAAAACCATTATGAATACACTGATTCAAAATGCCGCCCAGCCGGTCATCGCGTTCAATAATCAGAAGACTGCGGCAGCCGGCATCCCAGGCTGAAACCGCGGCCGCCAGCCCTGCCGGTCCGCCGCCGATCACCACCAGATCTACCTGGTCTACAGGCGGCTGCAGCTCTGCTTCTATATCCCGGCCGCTGCCTGGTGCCAGGCAAGGCGTGTCAGCAGCCGGTTTCTGCGTAGTTTCCTTTCGTTCATCCATGATGAGTGTTCTCCTTATGATCAAGATCAATCTGGCCAATTCTGCCAGTCAGAATCTGTGACCGGCCGCCCGCTTTCGTCAGCGCCAGCGGTGACACCTGCAGCTCATCACTGAGCAGGGATATCACCTTTGGGGTGCAAAAACCGCCCTGACAGCGTCCCATGCCAGCTCTTGTCCGCCGCTTGATGCCGTCAAGCGTGGCCGCGCCGACCGGACGGCTGATCGCATCTCTGATCTCAGCTTCACTAACTTGCTCACATCGGCAGACAATGCGCCCAACCTGCGGATTTTTCAAAATGGCCTGATGTCTTTGCTGATGACTCATCTCGCGAAAAGGCACGGCAGGCTGATAAGCAGGCTGGTAACTGTTTTTCTTGCCTGCCTGAACGAACCCGGCTGCCATTTCAGCCAGCTCCTGTCCAATTGCCGGCGCTGATGTCAATCCAGGTGATTCAATGCCTGCTGCATTGATCAGTCCAGGTACGTCGGGAGAAAATCCCAGTATAAAATCGTTTGAATCAGCATGGGCCCGCAAACCGGAAAAAGCGGTGATAAACTGATGCCGCGGTATTTCTGCCCAGCTCATAGAAGCCGTATCCAGAATCTCCACAAGCTTTTCCTGAGTGGTCCTCACATCTTCCTTATCGGTGACATCCTCTGCTGTTGGTCCCAGAATAAGGGTTCCGTCAACAGTCGGCGAAACCAGTATGCCTTTTCCCATCGCTGTCGGCAGCTGAAAAAGTGTTGCCTTGAACACATCACTGGCTGATTTATCAAGCAGCCAGTATTCACCTCGACGCGGTGTAATCTTAAAGGTATAGGTACTTAGCTGATTATTGATCTCATCCGCGTAAACACCGGCTGCGTTAATCAGGACTTTGCTTCTGACCACGCCTTTAGATGTTTCAATCTCAAAAACCCCCTGATGCCGCCTGATCCTGCCGGCCCTGCAGGAAAGCTTCAGATCCAGCCCGTTTTGAACAGCCTGGGACGCAAGGGCGATTGTCAGCTGATACGGGCAGCAGATGCCGCCTGACTCCGCCAGCAGCGCTGCATGTGCGGCCGGGCTTACATGGGGTTCACGCTGCTGCAGCTGGCTGCGGTCAAGCAGGTGAAGCCCTTCAACGCCATTTGCCTCGCCCCTTTTTTTCAATTCGGCCAGGCCTTTTATTCCATCTTCTGAAAAGGCCAGCACCAGAGAGGTGTTGCGTTTAAACGGAACGTGCAGTTCTCTGCACCAGGCTTCAAACATCCGGTTTCCTCTTACGTTCGTTCTCGCCTTTTCCGATCCCGGTTTGGCATCATAGCCGGCATGAATGATCGCGCTGTTCGCTTTTGTTGTGCCTTCAGATACGTCCGTGTTTTTTTCCAGCAGCACAATCCGCATATCATAGCGTGAAAGCGCTTGTGCGATTGAGCAGCCGATGACACCGCCGCCGATGATGCAGGCATCGTATAAAAGGGGCGGTTTGTCCTGGCCGGTCTTGTCAGCCTGCCGGTCAAGCGGCTCGTTTGTGATCTGGTTCATAAGGGTTCTGCTCCTCCCAAAACGGCAAAATAAAAACCCAAAATACCCTGTTGGGCATTTCGAGCTCTCTTTTCTCAGCCGAAACCTTGACAGTTATATAACCGTTTCTATGTGTATATTGACGTAGATCTTTATCTACAACATTGTAGCGAATTACCAGACAGGATGCAAGCGACACTCGCGAGTCCTGTCCTTTTTATGTGTCCCGCGTTATTGCCAGGCAGCTGAATATAGACTGACTGTGCGATAAAAAAAGCCCCGGTCTGCAAAAACCGGGGCTTTCATGTTGCTGCTATTTCTTCGCGAACCCTCGCCGTCTGACTCGTTGCTTATAAGGAGGCTTTCGCACGACTGGCTGTAGACTGCCAATCGTCAAAGTTTTCTTCACAGCCAACATAACCGCCAATACGGTGCTTGTTAAAGCACATGCTTTGCCTGATCAACTGCTTAAAGCAAATTTTTTGCCGAGTCACCTGCTTAAAGCAGATTCTTTTTATTCAGTGCTTTTTTCATGGCTTCTTTAAGCTGTGTTTCGTCGGGTATGCGTGATATAAAGGTAATTTCAGAATCGACAACGGTGGTGGGCACATTCTGGACGCCGAGTTCAACCATCGCGACAACACCTTGCTTATCTTTAATGCGGTGTTCCTTACAGATCACCTTGTCACCGAACTCAGCCGCAGCACGTTCAATGGCTTCCATCATGTACTGGCAGGGTGCGCACGATGATGAGTCAAGCGTGATCACATCAATATAGACATGCTCTGGGTCGTTATAATCAGGCAATTCTACTGTGACGCCTTCCAGCGGATTTGAGCTTTCCATGAACTCATGCATCTCCCCATGAATGTAAGCGCTGATCGCTTCTACGTTTTCCGGCGGCACATCAAACGGCATGTCACAGCCCGGAGCCAGGATAAAGCCCTTTTTGCCGCCAATATTGACACAGTTCATTGCGTCATTCACATTGTCGACCGGTGTGCCGAACAGCATGGTAACGGTCAGCTTGATATTTCCGCCATAAGACATACCATGCTTGCGGCAGATGTCGCGAACATAATCCAGCGGAATATTTTCATCAATTGACAGGCCGTCAGCATGGCAGCGGCACATCTCTTCGATATTATTGGTGGCATTGCCGCAGACAAACAAAGTGCCAAGACTGCCTTTTTCATGAATATCGTCATAAATAGTTTTCAGATAAGGTGTAACGAACTCAGCGAAGCTGTCGGGTGAAATTTGCGACGTCATCGGATCAACAACCGCGATCACATCAACACCCGTTTCGAGATACATGCTGATGGTTTTGAGATTCACTTCAGTTGCGAAACGCATCACATCATGTACTTTTTCAGGTTCGTCAATCATATCATAGAAAATGTCGGTTCCCATCAGATGCAGTGCCAGTGTAAAAGGTCCGGTAATGAGTCCGTAAATGGCAACTTCCTGTCCCACACCATCGCATATGCGCTTCATGGCATCTAGAACAAGCGGGAAACGGCCCGATGTCTCATCGGGAATTTTCAGGTCGGCCAGAGTCTTGCCTTCGGCCAGGGGATGACTGGCTACAGCCGGGGGATTTTGCTTGGCCCATTGCAGTTTGCAGCCCAGCGCTTCAGCTTCAAGCTGCAGATCAAACAAAGCCGGCAGACCATCTGGCCGATACCTTTCAGCTGCTCGCTCAATCCCTTTTACCATATAGTCAACACTGTTGAAATAATCATCGGCGTCAACACCGATCAGCTTAGCGGCGTGACATCCCACAAAGGGGACCCAGGGTGTTCTGTCGGTTTCCTGATTTTTCAGCGCCTCTAGTACACGTTGTTTTGGTTTCATAATAGCCTCCTGCTAAGGTTAAATATCATCAAAGATAATTAAACCGTTAACAGCGGGCGATGTATAAAGCTGATCGTATAAATTTTTGCATTATTTTGCCGGATCACTGACAGCACCGCGATAATGGTCTGCGATTTTCAAAATCAGACTGCTTTGGCCTAAGACCTGGTCATCAATCGCTGCGACTGGCCGAATGCCGATGACACTGCTGCAGATGAAAACACCCTCTGCCTGAAACAGATTTTCCGGTGTATAAAAACCCGCTTCAACTGAATATTGCCCGGTCACCCATGCCCTGACGATCCCTGGAAGCAAACCGCAGGCAAGATCGGGGGTGTGAAGCTGTCCGTTTTTCACAAAAAACAGATTACTCCGGCTGCTCTCCGCCACTTTCCCAGCCGGGTTGATCAGCAGGGCGTCGTCATAGCCGTCGCGGCAGGCGGTTTCCCAGGCAAGCAGACCAGCCATATACTGCACCGTCTTATGCTCCAGCAGCAAAGGATGGCGGCTGCGCCAGTCGGGCTGCAGGGTCAGGCTGGCATTTGCCTTTTCTGCCGGCAGCGGACGTGTCTGAAAAACAAGATTTTTCTCACTGACCAGAATCTTCAGGACACAGTTCTCAAGCTGAAGTTTTGTCAGTTCAATCTCCAGCCATACAGGGTTAACCGGCTTTCGGATTTGAAGCGCTTCCAGTCCCCTGTTCAAGCGGCTGATATGCTCTAAAAACAGTACAGGCTTTTTGTAGACAGGCAATGTCTCAAAGACTGCCCGCCCATACTGAAACCCTTCATCCGGCTGCAGCGGCGCGAGAGCGAAGGTGCGCTCATCTATCTGTATCATCCTTCAGACCTCCTGTCATTGAATGCCTCATGTCCTGTCATTGCAAGTCCAGCCGCTGCATGCTTTATCGAGCATATCCGGCCGATGCATGTCCTGGTGCTGCATGCTTTATCGAGCAAGTCTGGCCGATGCATGTCCTGGTACTGCATGCTTTATCGAGCAAGTCTGGCCGATGCATGTCCTGGTACTGCATGCTTTATCGAGCAAGTCTGGCCGATGCATGTCCTGGTGCTGCATGTCATATGTGGGCCATCACTGCTGCATCAGGCGGATAAAAGCGGCTGCTTTATCAAGCATTTCCTGATATTCTGATGCCGGATCTGACTCCCAGGTGATGCCGCCTCCGGCGCCGTAGCAAACTGGTCCGTTCTGCCAGCGGAACATGGTGCGGATCAAAATGCTGAAATCTGCCTGGCCATCTGCTGAAAAATAGCCCAGGCAGCCCGTATAGTATCCCCGCGGCTGCTGCTCAAGGTCTCTGATCAGTTCCATGGCACGCATTTTGGGCGCACCGGTAATGGATCCGCCTGGGAAGCAGACAGCCACCGCGTCTGCCGCATCGCAGTCCGGCCTCAACTCGCCTCTGACAGTTGCTACGAGATGATGTACGGTTGGATATGTTTCAAGGTCAAATAATGATGTCACCCGGACAGATGCTGGAAGGCAGACCCGGCTGATATCGTTGCGCTCCAGGTCGACAATCATCAGCAGCTCAGACCGGTCTTTGTCACTGTTGGCCAGTTGCCTTTTCTCCGCTTCATCTTCGGCCTGATCGCGGCCGCGCGGACGTGTCCCTTTGATCGGCTTTGTCTCCAGCATAAAAGACGGGCTGGCTGCAGCGGTTCGAGTTTCATCGTTGGGCTTGGAGTCTGATCTGCTCATGTCTGACTGCATGCGCTCTGGCCTGGTTTTGCGGATCTGCAAAAACCGCTCCGGCGAACTCGACATCCATTCACAATCACCTTGTCGCATAAAAGCGGCGAAAGGGGCAGGGTTTAATGCCCGCATCCGGCGGTAAAGCGACACTGAATCGCGTGCAGTCTCGTACTTTATCTGCCCGGTAAAATTGGCAATATAAACATCGCCCTGCGCGATCCACTCCCGCAGCTGCTCGATTTTCTGCATATACGCATCTTGCCGTGGCATCGAAAGCAAGCGCGCTTCCGGCCGGCTGGAAGCAGCATGAACAGATGGCGGCTGGCCGCCGGCTTCACCGGATACCGGCCCGCTGACAGATTCTAGTTTTGCCGGTTGAATCGTCTCTGAAGATGATCGCTGCCTGACAGGCTCAGACGTTATGTCCGCTTTTTCCGGGTCAATCTGCTCCAGACGCTGCTTTAGAAGCTGCATGCCAGATGCGTGGTGCATCAGCATCCCGCAGACCTGCAGATAAATATGCTTCTTTTCCAAATCAAACAAAATCAGCTGATCGTAAAAATCAAAACTGATCCAGGGCCAGGGGCAGTGATCTGCCGCCCGTACATCAAGTCCTGCCAGCGGCAGCCCCGATTCATAAGCAAACGCGCCCATGCATCCGCCCATAATCGGCAGATGCAAGGCCTGCCAGCTGGCGCAGTCTGCTTCATCGCCCGATTGCCGTTCATATATGCAATCGGTCAAGCGATATGTTTCCAGCATTGATTTGATGGCTGACAAAGGTGATTTTCTGACTGGCTGACCGTTGATCTCCGTCTGGTCCGGCCAGGCCCGCAGCTGTGCGTATGGATGAAGAGCAATGACTGACCAGCGGCCATCTGCACCATACTGGGAATGACTGTCAAGAAACACCACACTTTTTTCTGTGCTCATCTCTTCAAAAACACGTTCCGGCTCTACCCATCCCGGCCATTTTTCAATCAGAAGCTTCATCCACACACCTCAAGTAATTCCTGATCATGGCCAGCCCATGCTCTGTCAGCACTGCTTCAGGGTGAAACTGAACACTTTCATAGGGCAAAGACTGGTGTCTTAGCCCCATAATCGCGCCGTCTTCTGAACGACAGCTGACCGTCAGGCAATCAGGCACTGTATCTGGATCCACCACCAGGGCGTGATAGCGTGTCACTGTCAGAGGATCAGGCAGCGCACAAAACAGGCCGATGCTGTCGTGGTATACTTTTGACAGTTTACCGTACATCGGTTTTTCGCCGCGGATAATCCGTGCCCCAAATAAGCATGCTAGTGCCTGATGGCCAAGGCAGACACCCAGAAGCGGTATCTGCGGCTTTTTATCCTTGAACTGCTCAAGCAGCGGCATCAGCAGCCCGGCCTTTTCCGGAATACCGGGACCAGGCGATATCATGACACCATCATATGGGGTTTTCAGTACATCATCAAGGTTTAGCCGGTCACACCGGATCACATCAGTGTCAGCCTGCAATATTTCCAGATACCGAACCAGATTCCAGACGAAGGAGTCTCGATTATCAATCATCAGGATGCGCGTTTTCATGTAAGCTTCAGTGCACCATAAAGCTTTTTATATCGTGTATAAAGTTTATCATAGACTTCTTTATTTTCAGGATCCGGCAGTGTCTCAGTTTCCGGTTTCACCAGCTTGACAGCATCGTTTAAATCCTTCCAGATACCAGCAGTCACACCGGCCACCAAAGCCGCGCCAAAAGAACCGCCCTCCGCACTGCCGTAAACCGTATGTACCGGCAGCTGGAAAACATCGGCGAAGATCTGTCGCCATACGGGACTGACAGCACCGCCTCCGGCAAGCACCACTTCTTTGGCTTCTATCCAGCTGCGATTCGCACCGACAATCAGTTCAAAAACCTGCCGCAGAGAATAAGCGACGCCTTCCAGGACTGCCCGTGAAAAGTGACCTTTTTCATGCAGCCCGGTTAATCCAATGAAAGCACCGCGTGCGTTCGGGTCAAAAACCGGACAGCGCTCGCCAGTCAGATAAGGCAGAAAAATCATATCATCCGCGCCGGCTGGTGTTTTGGCAGCCGCCTGGTCCAGCAGGTAAAAAGCGCTTTTCCCTTGTTCTTTTGCCTGTGCCCGTTCATGCTGACCCAGCGCATTACGAAACCATTCATAGGAACCCGCTGCGGCCAGTGTCACGCCCATGGCTGTAAAAGTATCGGGCGCATTACCGCGGAAAACCTGCAGACTCCCTTCCGGATTAGGCATAAATTCAGGCAGTCCCATAGCAACAACACCTGAGGTTCCCAAAGTCACGCCAATGCGGCCGGGACGCACAAGTCCCAGTCCGGTTGTTGAGATAACCGCATCGCCGCCGCCGCCCGAAATCAATGTACCCGGTCTAAGTTCGGTTTCCGCGGCTGCTTTTTCTGAAACAGTACCGGCGGCGGCTGTTGATTCAACCACCGGCGGCAGCATATCAGGATCAATATCCAGCTTTTCAAGCAGTTCCAGACTCCATTGATTGTTTTTTACATCATAAAGGCCTGTGCCGGACGCATCGGAGACTTCCGTCAGTCTTTCACCTGACAAAAGCCAGCGGATATAGTCTTTTGGATTAAGGATCCAGCGCGTCTGCTCATAAAGCTCCGGTTCATTTTGCTGGAGCCATCGTATTTTACCGCCGGTGTATCCCGTCAGCATCTGATTGTTGGTCAAAGCCAGCAGTCCTGCTTCACCTCCGGCGAGCTCTGTGATTTCCCTGCACTGCTGATCAGTCCGCTGATCATTCCACAAGATTGCCTTGCGGACCACCTGCATATCGGCATCAAGTGCTACCATGCCATGCATCTGTCCGGAAAGGCCAACCGCGGCGACTTCATATTCACGGCAATGCTCTAAGACCTGTTTCAGAGCCTTTTTCGTGCCCGTCCACCAGTCGGCAGGATCCTGCTCAGTCCAGCCGGCTTTCGGTGTGTAAAGCGGGTAAGCCTCGATGGCTGAACGGATGATCGCGCCATCTGACGCCAGCGCAAGCACCTTTACACCAGACGTTCCCACATCAATTCCGATTAAACATTTTTTTTGCATGTGAAACCCCTTTCGCCTCAGCCTGATGGCTGATGTCTGTCATTATATTCGAGTTCATCCGGCAGCTGTCTGTCCAATGACCGCCGCGGCAGTCTCGGTATGCCAGCCAGAATGGTTTTTCTGACCACTCTGTACCGA
>SLHU01000091.1 GCA_007135995.1 Clostridiales bacterium
GAAATGGTCAGTGCCTGCAAAAAAGCACAAACCGCAGGTCTGGGATTATATGGCATGAAAGCATTGGGCGGCGGGCATTTGCTGGCAGTTTATCGTGAAGCAATGGCATTTATGCTTAATCTAGATTTTTTATCGTCTGTTGCCGTTGGTATGCAAGACCAGGATGAAGTCAATGCCAATCTGGCAATGTTTTCTGGTTTCTTCATATCTGAGACACAAGTTCGAAAAGCAATGGCGAAAAAGAGACAGCTTAAGATTGAAGACTGGTGCTCTGGCTGCGGTAAATGCACCATGAGATGTTCAGGAAACGCATTATATATGCTGGAAGGTAAAGCGCATGTCAAACAGCATAAATGTGTTTACTGCGGATACTGTGCTTCCGTCTGCAGGGATTTCGCAATTAAGGTTTTTTAAATGAAGACTGTTATGAATCAGGACGTTTGCAGTTTCAGCCGGCCCGGTTAAGACCGTTATGACAGAGCGATAAAGCGATTATATAGGCGATTATACGAGGATGAGGCAAGTGACAAAAAAATGGATGGGCATTGATTTTGGTATGCGGCGGATTGGTGTAGCCGTCAGTGACACCATGGGTGTGCTGGCCAGGCGATATGAGACGATCAGATGGAATGGTAAAGACTGGGAATGGGCATTAAATCGTCTGGCTGATATCATCCGCGAGGAATCAATATCGGGTATTGTGATTGGGCTGCCACGCCGGACAGACGGCATTATCGGGGATTCCGAAAATCTTACCCGGGTATTTTCGTGTCAGCTGGCAGAAAAAACAGGTATCCAGCCTGATCTTAGAGATGAACGATATACAACTGTTCTGGCGAGTCGCATTATGACTGAAACCGGTATAAAAAAAGACCGGAAAAGAGATATTGTTGATCAGATTGCAGCTGAAATCATTCTGCAGGACTATCTTGACAGTAATCGCGGTTAATCTCGATATGAAAGAGTTGATATGATATAATAGCGGGAAGGCTGTAACAGCCTTTAAATGTGTATTTATTTGGAGGAAATGATCATGATGTACAAAGATGAATGTTGCTGTGACGCAGAGAACAATACCCAGGATACCTGTGATTGTGAATGTGATTGCGGCCATGATGAAAATGGTGAAACTGCTTCTGATTGTGAATGCGGTTGTGGATGCGAGCATGGTGAACACGGTGACCATGGCGAGGGACTGATTACGATGACCGATACAGAAACTGGTGAGTCGTATACTTTTGCCATCGCGGATGATTTCTCCTTTGAGGATGATCATTATTGCGTTCTGGTTACGGTTGATAATGAAAGTGATCCAGAAATGGTCATCGCGAAAGTTGTTAAGCTGGACGATGGCAGCGAAGGTCTGATGAGTCTGGATGATGACGCATACGACCTGGTGTACGCTGAGTATGAGCGTTTATGTGAGGAAGAGGCTGATGAGGACACGGAAGAGGAAGAACCAGTCTGAAAATGAACAGCCCGTTCGTGATGATCGTGCATCGCAAGATGATATACTGGCAGTGATCGCGGATATTGATAGTGGCCATGAGTATTATATGGCATTTGTAGATGCCTTTAAATTAGACGGGCGTGAATATGTTGTCATGTATAATTATGAGCCCGATGACGGACGGCATGCCGATCCTGAAATTATCATCGTCCGATCACAGCGCCATGTTGATGGTGAACAGTACTTCTTGTCGATTAAAAACCGTAAGGAGCTTGATGCCGCGTTTGATATGTTTTTTCAGCGCTTTGAGGAATCCGGCGGCATTTAGGGAAAGAGACACTTTATGGAAATGAAAGGCTGTACGTTATTTTCAGCTGATGACGCTTCGCTTTATAATCAGTTTTTTGCGTTAAGCAAAACTGAAATATCTGACTCATGCCTCAATAGCCGTGTAGCATGGAACTCAGGTTTTGCCTATCACAAATGTATTGTTGATGATACTTTGTGTCTGATCAGCGACGGCGGCATCTTCACAAGCCCTCATATGACATGGCCTGTAGGGGATATGAATTTGCCCACTCTGCAAAGAATCATTGATGTTATTTCGCCGATTTTTCAGGAACGAGGCTGGGCGCTTCGCATGATGTACATTGATGAAATTAACCTTGAGCTTGTGCAGGCATTAAAGGACTATGACATGGCTGTTTCCTATAATCGCGATTTTTCGGATTATATTTATGATGCTCAGGCGCTGCGGGATCTGTCCGGCAAATCCATGCACGGGAAAAGAAATCATGTCAACCGCTTTATGCGGACCTATCCTGACTTTGTGTACGAACAGATTCAGCCAGAGGACCGTGACGAGGCGCTTGGGCTGGTAAAAGCCTGGTGTGACGAAAAAGAACTGGATTGTATGGATCTGACAAACAGCGACTATCGTGCGATCCGGCAATTGTTTTTAGACTTCGACAAACTTGATTTATATGGTGGGACCATTCGTGTCAACGGACAGCTTGCAGCTTTTTCGCTTGGGTCTTTGCCAAGACCTGATACAGCTGTTATTCATTTCGAGAAGGCAGATGCTGCTTATCGCGGGCTATATGCCGTCATAAACAAACTGACGCTGGACCGGACATTTCCTGATGTGAAATATGTAAATCGAGAAGAAGATATGGGCATACGGGGGCTTAGAAAAGCAAAGAAGTCTTACGAGCCTGTTCGAATGATTAAAAAATATGAAGCGACAATTACTGCGAAGACATAAAATTCACCCAATATAGCGTAACCCCTTGCTTTTGCTTTGGAATGTTTCA
>SLHU01000021.1 GCA_007135995.1 Clostridiales bacterium
AGGACGGGCATTGTCCGGACTGCAGCCGGGCTGTAGAAAAGACCCGAGAAGAAAGTTATTTTTTCAAGCTGTCAAAATATCAGCAGCCTCTGATTGATCTGTTCGAGAATCACCCGGAGTTTATCCTGCCTGTCAGCCGCGCTAATGAAATGCTGAACAATTTTCTGCGTCCCGGTCTGGACGACTTGTGCGTTTCAAGAACAACTTTTGACTGGGGCGTAAAAGTTCCGTTTGATTCCAAACATGTTGTTTACGTGTGGATCGATGCACTGTCAAATTACATAACCGCTTTAGGTTATCCGGAACATATGACTGATTTTGAAACATACTGGCCGGCCGATGTGCATCTGGTGGGAAAAGAAATTGTCAGGTTTCATACAATTATCTGGCCTGCAATGCTGATGGCGCTTGGGCTGCCTTTGCCAAAGCAAGTGTACGGCCATGGCTGGCTTCTTTTTAAAGACGGCAAAATGTCAAAATCAAAAGGCAATGTGATTGACCCCGTCATACTGTGCGACAAATACGGTGTTGATGCAATCCGCTACTTCCTGCTTCGCGAAGTTCCGTTTGGTTCAGATGGCAACTTTTCTAATGAAGCGCTGATCACGCGCATTAACGCTGATCTGGCCAATGACCTTGGTAATCTGGTCAGCAGGACAACAGCGATGATTGACAAGTATTTCCCGGAAGGTCTGCCGGAAACACGCCAGAACGGTGAACCGGACCAGGATCTGATCAATCAGTGCGAGTCCCTGACTGATAAAGTTGAGCATGCAATGGAAGACCTTCAGTTTAGTCTGGCACTTACTGAAATATGGAAGGTTGTTGGCCGCAGTAATAAATATATTGATGAGACCACACCTTGGATACTGGCGCGTACTCCAGAGCAGCACAACAGGCTGGCAGCAGTGCTGTATAACCTGGCTGAGGCAATCCGTATCATTTCAATTCTGATTCAGCCCTTTATGACAAAGACTCCGGAAAAAATCTGGCAGGCACTCGGTATAGAAGATCATGACCTGCTGGTCTGGGATACAGCAAGGCAGTTTGGTCTTTACAAAGCGCCTCATGGTGTAAATAAAACGGCACCTATTTTCCCCAGAATTGATCTGGCAAAGGAAATAGAAGCGTTAAACCAGATGCTGGAAAAACAAAAAACAGAAGCAGAAGGACAAAACGGGCATCATGAACATATCGAAGACGGGCAGGAAGTCTCCGCTGCAGAAAGTCAGCCCGCGGATCAAGCCCGGCTGGAAAAGCAGCCCGGTCAACAAGCCGATGAAGATCAGGTTGCGTTGATTCAGTTTGCTGATTTCACGAAAATCAAGATGAAAGTAGGTCAGATCGTTTCGAGTGAGAAGGTGAAAAAATCTGATAAGCTTTTGTGCTCACAGATTGATTTAGGTGATGAAACCAGGCAGATTGTTTCAGGCATTGCCGAATCATATGTGCCCGAAGAGATTATCGGACGACAGGTGATTGTCGTAACGAATCTGGCGGCACGGGAAATCCGCGGTGTTAAGTCTGAAGGAATGCTCCTGTGTGCTTTGACTGAAACAGGTTATCGGCTGCTGACCGTGGATCAGGTTGTACAAAATGGGTCTGAAGTAGGTTGATGAATATATGGCACACATCAAAATAATTGACACACACGCGCATCTGCAAGATGATCAGTTTCGTGATGACTGGATGGATGTGCTCAACCGCGCGGAAACTGCTGGCGTTAAAACCGTACTTTTACCGGGGTCTGATCTTGATGACAGTTTGAGGGCGCTCCAACTGGCCGGGAAGGACGAACGGCAACGTTTGGTCTGTGCCGCAGGCATACATCCTCATGAGGCAGGCTCAGCCTCGTCAGATGCCCTTGAGCGGCTGCAGGCTGTGATTCATGAGCATAAAGGAAAGAACCTGGTTGCGGTAGGTGAGATAGGGCTGGATTATCATTATGATTTTTCGCCTCGCGTCATTCAGCAAGAGGTGTTTATGAAACAGGCTGAAATCGCAGCCCGTGAAGACCTGCCGATGATTGTTCATTCCAGAGAAGCCACCGCTGATATGCTGGCTGTTTTAGATACACTTAAAAAAAGAGGTCATTTACGAACGGATCCAGGTGTTTTCCACTGCTTCTCAGGCAGTCAGGAGACCGCAGAAATTTTACTGGCGATGGGGTTTTATCTTGGATTTGACGGGCCTGTCACTTTCAAAAACGCAAAAAAGGCACTGAAGGTGATTGAAAACTGCCCGCACGACAAACTGCTGGTTGAAACAGACAGTCCCTACTTAGCACCTGTTCCTCATCGCGGCAAGAGAAATGACCCATCCTTCTTGCCGCTGATAATAGAAAAAATAGCTGAGTGCTGGCAAAGATCGACTGAGTATGCAGCAGCTGTAACAACAGAAAACGCGATGCGTCTGTTCAGACTCCAAGCCTAGCATTTGCTTTTTCAAATGAGGAGAAAAACCGAAAATTTATTTTTCGAAAAGCTGTTGACAAGCAATAGCGAATGCATTATACTTTTGCTTGCGCTCAAGAGAGCGACAGAGACGGGAGCTTAGCTCAGCTGGGAGAGCATCTGCCTTACAAGCAGGGGGTCACAGGTTCGATCCCTGTAGTTCCCACCACAGTCCAATTTAATATGGCGCAGTAGTTCAGTTGGTTAGAATGCCAGCCTGTCACGCTGGAGGTCGAGGGTTCGAGCCCCTTCTGCGTCGCCAATTCGCCCAGATAGCTCAGTTGGTAGAGCAGTGGACTGAAAATC
>SLHU01000241.1 GCA_007135995.1 Clostridiales bacterium
AGATGATATCTTCAATCATACCGTGCAGATAACGGTCTATGACTGATTCGGAAAGCAGACCGTATTGCAGCATATATTCTGCGACCTCACCAGAAAATAGTTCTCGATGTTTGACAGCTGCTTGCTTTTGATCATATTGCGCAAAAAAGTCATCAATGATTTCATCCATGACATCAGCCAGAATGAGTTCATCTCTCGTTACCGTTGACGATACGCCATCAAGCTCATTGCCCGCTTCACAGGCACCGGTTTTATACCCTTGCAGTGTATAGTCTGTGATGTCATCACCGATGACAATCAGCATCTTGAGGTCATGTCTGGTGTGTGTCTGATTGGGGACAAAAAAGCTCAATCTCCTGAACCCGTCATCACCAATTTCTCCGCCGTTGAATCCATACATCAAAAGTGTGGTTCTATCCGGATCAATTGTGAAGCTTATGGCCTGAGTTGCAGCGTCATATTCTTCAGGCGCAGTAAAACCGGAAAAAATATAAACAGTCACCTGCTGTGACAACTCCGTATAGGGTGCGAAGGCACTGTTTTCGTACTCACCATCCTCCAGCAGTTTTTTGTAGCCTTCCCAGCTGTTGAGCTGTACAACATTGATACTGCTGTTCGAATCTTCCTCACCGTGCGAACCGGCAAATCCTCCGGTGAATCCTCCGGAATAGCGGCCTGCGTAAAGAACAGGGGAAGCTTCCTGACCGTTAACGTTAATGACGGGAGTCAGATCTGCCAGATCATCAAAGCTTCCTGCGAACGGATAAATAGCTTTAACTGTTTTGTCTTTTGCCGCATCATTGCTGAGGGTATATTGATCAGTGACGTGTGCACCCCAGATACGCAGACTGTCTTCATATGGCATTGAAAAATTATAGGATATGCTGCGTGCAGCGCTTATTGTACTGTCTGCTTCGTTTAAGGTAAGAGGGAAGACAGGACCTGCATATGACATAAAAATACTGCTCTCGCCACGTCCTGCGCTGCCGTTTCCCGCGTTGCCGCCGATGGGGAATAAGCCTGGCACCATCAACAACCCGCCAGCACCGACGATCAAGACTGCGCATGCTGCGACAGCGGTCCATTTTTTCCAGCTCAGAGACTTCCTTTTAAGTCTGGTTGTTCTTGCTTCTTCAATATAATCTTCGCGAACCTCGGTTAAAGCATCGAATAATTTTTTTTCTTTCATAGTGAAATCCCCTCCAGTTCCAAAGCTTTTTTTAGGTTTATTCGAAGGCGATACAGGCGTCCGGCCATTTTGTTCGCTGTCGTGCCGCATTCTCCGGCCAGCAAGTTAACAGCATCACCATACCAGTATCGCCTCAAAAACAGGACGCGGTTATCTGTTGACAGCGATTCCAGCCAGCTGTCAATGACCTGTGCCAGTTCCTTTGCATCAATGTCGCCTTCTGTCGTCTGAGCAGATGGAATACATTCGCCAAGCTCAGAAAGAAGCAGTTCCCCGCCGTCATATCGTTTTTTGGCTCTTTGCTGATGCCAGCGGTTGATTGAAAGGTTGCGTGTGATCTTTCCAAGGTACGCACTCAGCAATTCTGGTTTTTTTGGCGGCATCGCATGCCATGCCTTGCCATACGTGTCATTTACGATTTCTTCGCTGTCCCAATGACTGGACAGGATGTTCATCGCAATGCTGTGAAGCATCCGACCATACTTCGCGTCGGTTTCGCTGATCGCGGTTTCATTACGGGCGTGATAAAGCTCAACAATTTTCATGTCCTCCATGCGCATACCTCTTTTGCATCAAATTTAAGGCCTTCACTTATATAGACAGGTTTTAAAGGCATATGTTCGGTATCGGTTAATTATTTTCCGGACACGCGTCCGATACCAGCCGCATGAAACAAGCTCGTGCAAGGAACAGGAGGTTCACGGCAGAAGATAAATCGTGTAAAATTTCACAAAGTCAGTTGCCGGAGACCTGCACATGCTTTAGCGCTGACAGGACATATGATGAGTTCTTGGATCCTGGTATCGTCGGAAGTAATGATTTATGTGACGTGACAACTGATCAGCGTCATTTTGGAGGTGTTAAGACGGGTTGTCTTTTTCCATCCGCTGCATGGCCTCAAGTTCACGCTGGTAAACGCCGAAATGTTCTTGCTCTGTTTCTTCTGCGTCAACAAATTTCAAGTAAAGCGATTCGTCTTTGAATTTGCCGCTGAGTGCTCTCCGGCTTCGCAGATTAGATAGATCAAGTCCATGCCAGACAACTTTTCCACGCTGCAGGAAGATATATTCGTTCTCGTAGTCTTCAAGGAATAAGTCCTTGTGTTTCTGATAATAAAGCCCCTGCTCACATGCGGTCTTGCGCCAGGAAAAAACAACTTCAGGTGAATCAGTTTCAGTACTGGTGAATGAACCTGCCGGGATTCTGATCTCGGAATCAAAATCGATTTTGCTGGAATCGATCGTGCCAAATCCTTTTTCCGCCGCCAGTCTGATGTAGTTTCGTTCTCGTCGATACGGCTCATCAGGCCAGTCTCCGGATGGATCATTGCCCATCAGGCGTGCAGCGCAAGCATCGGTTGCTGTGACATGATCGCCTGCTATAAGCAGGTTGGTCAGTAAGCCGTCTCCGCCCCATTCCTGTCCGGTCTGAGCTGTCAGACCCTCAATGATGGTCAGGCAAGGTTTGAGCAGCATGGCAAAATCGACCATGCAGTATGGCAGACGCACCATGTGGTGATAGTAGGATCGCGGCCGGCCTTCCGGCGGCAGGGGACAGCAG
>SLHU01000255.1 GCA_007135995.1 Clostridiales bacterium
ATATTGCACCTAATTTATCCGCGGCTTTTTTTAGTCTGTTTTCTTCGTAATGAGCGTATCCGAGAATGATGCCCGGCTGTCTTTTCGTTTGGGTTGCTTCACGCGTTTGGGCAGCATCATGCTCGTAAAAAAACCGATTAAGACCATATACTTTTATCTGATACCTGCCGGCTGTCTGAATCAGTTCTATTTCGCTGACATGTTCTGGAAAATAAAGAATCAGATGAAGTCCTGCATCTGATCCGGCTATCGTTATCTGATCGATATATGGCCAGCTGAAAATCGCATTCAAAAGGATATCTTTTCTTTTGCGGTAGATTTGGCGCATCTTGCTGAGGTGGCGTTCAAAATAGCCTTCACGGATGAAAGCGTTGAGTATCCGCTGCTCAAAATGAGACACGGTAGAGGCATAAAACAAAAGTGTCTCATGGAAGCGAAGCAGCAGATGATGCGGCAGCACCATATAGCTGATTCGCATTGAAGGCGCAATGCTTCTTGAAAAAGTGCCCAGATAGATCACTTTTTCGCGCTGGTCCAGACCTTGCAGGGAAGGGATCGGCCGGCCGCTGAAGCGAAACTCACTATCGTAATCATCTTCAATGATGTACCTGTTATCAATTTTGCCGGCCCATCTGAGCAGTGCCTGGCGTCTTTGATAAGTCATCACAATGCCCAGCGGGAAATGATGTGAGGGTGTTATATAAGCAATATCTGCCTGACTGGTTTCTAGCGCTTCCAGTGACAGTCCCTGTGCGTCTACCGCGAGCGGTAAAATCAGAGCGTCGTGACTTTTTAAGATCTGGCGGGTTTTCTCATATCCGGGGTTTTCTATACCATAACGCGTCTGCCGGCTAAAAAGCTGGATGATCAGCCCAAGCAGGTACTCAGTGCCGGCACCAACTACCATCTGTTCTGCGCGGCAGTTTACCCCGCGGTATGTATGCAGATAGCGTGCAATGGCCTGCCGCAGCTCAAGGTCACCTTGAGGGTCTGGCATGCTAAGCAAATCCATATGGTCATCTTGCAGAATACGCCGGCTCAATCTGGCCCAGGTAGAAAAAGGGAAAGACGCGGTGTCAACTGTGTTAGTTTTCAGGTCGTACAAATAAAACGGAGAGGTGGCAGCAGCCTCAGCATCTTGCTGCCTGGCTGGCGGCCTGGTAATCTTCTCAAGCGGCTTCACGGAACAAACATAAAAGCCGCTTCTTGGAACGGAACGAATATATCCCTCAAGTATCAGCTGATCATAGGCCGCTTTCACCGTGTTCTGGCTGATACCCAGTTCTGTACTCATGCGTCTTTTAGATGGCAGTTTTTCTTCAGATTTCAGTTCACCCATCTCAATAGACACACGCAATGCTTCATAAAGCTGCTCATACAGCGGCCGGGCAGCGTCATTATTGAGCACGTAAGAATAAGGCATACCAAAGGCTCCTGTCTCTCACTGTACAGTAAAGCGAAGAATATCAATTTTTTCTTCATTACACAAGATTTCTACACGATACGAGCCCTCCGGCCAACCCTCTGGCGGCTGGGCAAATCGGAAAATGGCCCGTGAAAAACCACGTTCAAGCGCTAATTCATGTGTGCCAATCTGGTGATCCTCATCCTCCCATATCCACACAGTCTGGATGACGGTATGCTCGTCCGGTGCAACGACGTCCGCACTCAAATACACTTCAGGTGTGTTGGTCTGGATGGTATCAACCATATCACCTGGCTGATCTTGTTCATCTATCTCGAGTGTCAGCGTCAGTTCATTCATCTGAAACTCATCCTGATAACCTGGCAGCAGATGACTGAATATAATAAACAGAAGCACGGCCAGAACAGCGATGCCGCTAATGACAGATGCTGTAATCATCGCAAATGATTTCCCGGAAACAGCGTTCTTTGGCTGCCTTTGATTTTTCACGCGTTTTCGCGGCCGATCCTGCTTGCCCAGAAGGTTTTCGATTTCAGCAGCCGGCAGCCATTCTGCCATGTTGTCATTTTTCAGATAATCGCCTTCATCAATGCGGTTTTCCGCCGCGAACGACTTAAGCTGTGCCCATGAATAAGGCCCGTAAATCTTGTCGTCTCTTTTCATTTTCCATTTGGTTGCCATGTATCTAACCTCAGCTTTTACAGGATTTAAGAAGGTTCGCAACCTGCCTTTGCTGCTGCCGGGTGTGCAACAGACACTTCCCGACAACTCAACTTGCTTTCCTCATAGGCAGATCATCATTTTATACTTGATACACGTGTTTCGCAATATTGCGATTTCTTCAGCCATTCTGGTGTGACCTGAACGCCCCAGCCCGGGCCTTCAGGCAGCTGGATCACACCGTTATTAACGGTCAGCGGCTGATCGTAAAAACACTCGGTCCACGGGTCTTCTTCTACACCATGTTCAAGATAGGGCCAGGGTTTTTCGATCACAGCCATCAAATGCAGCCCAAAGGGCAGCAGCAAGGATCGGTTGGATGTGTGCGGGGTTGTGAAGATGCCCCTTTTTGCGGCTTTTGCCGCTATATTAAGCGTTCTCGTGAAACCGCCGATATAGCCAATATCCGGCTGAATGATATCTGCCATCGGCAGATTCAGAATCATGTTCCAGACATTAGGGTTGTAATCCTGTTCCCCGCCTGCCATCAAAATCCCTTGCTGATGAATATCTTTGCGAAGTTTTGCCGTTTCTTCTACTTTCCAGAAAGGAAGGGGTTCTTCGAGAAAAGTCACACCGCAAGATCGCATC
>SLHU01000191.1 GCA_007135995.1 Clostridiales bacterium
GCAGGCTATGTCTCAAGAGTTTTCTACCATATGAATATCATTCAGGAACCGCGGCAGTTTCCGGCGCTGCTTTACAGCCCGTCTGGCATCGGGCTGGTCCTTGTTTTTGTGTTTAAGGGAACGCCTTTTGTGGCCTTGTTTGTATCCAATATTCTGTCCCGGGTCAGCACCGAATATGAGGACGCAGCGCGTACAATGGGTGCCGGCCGATGGACCGTTTTCCGGAAAATCCATCTGCCCTTATCGTCTTCGGTCATCGTCTGGTGCGCCAGTGTTCTCTTTGCTTATAACCTGGGTTCATTCGAGGTGCCCTACCTGCTGGGCGCGCTTCGCCCGGTTACTTTGTCAACTCAGCTGTACAGCCGATACATCAATCCAGATCTGCTGCAGATCCCTCAGGCCATGGCACTGAGTGTGCTTTTATTCATCATCGGTTTCTTCTGTACCGCCCTGTTCGCCATCATCTTCAAAAAATTATTGGGAGGGCGTATCAAATGAAGAAAATACTTTTAACTTTAACCTGTCTGACACTCCTGCTGCCAATGGCCGTTCTGTTCGTGACTTCATTCACACCAACTGCCGCCTATCCCGATCTTCTGCCCAGATCCTTCACCCTGCGATACTGGGAAAGCATCCTGGTCCGCAACGCTTTATTCATGGCCAGCCTGCGAAACAGCATCCTGATTGGTATTTTCAATGGCGTGTTGTCCAGCCTGATCGGCATGATGACAGCACGCGCACTCGTCAGCCATAACTGGCCCGGTAAAAAGTGGATCCATCATCTATCGGCGCTGCCATTATTTATACCCGCCATGACATTGTTTATGAGTGTTCACCTGATCTTGCTGCGGCTTCACATCGTCAATGCTCTGCTTGGTGTTATATTGGCGCACACGCTCGTGACAATCCCTTATACAACCAATATTTTTGTCGCTTTCTTTCAGGGAATTCCTGCTGAGCTGGAACATGCAGCCAGAACTCTGGGGTGCTCTAAACGGGACTGTTTTCGCAAAATCTTGCTGCCACTCCTGCTGCCGGGCCTCTGGCTGGCTTTCGCCATGGGTTTTCTGATTTCATTTTCCGAATATTTCTCCACCTTTTTGATTGGCGGCGGCCGTGTCATCACCCTGGCCGGACTCATGTATCCGTTTATCAGCAACTACGATGCCAATCACGGCGCGGTTTTGGGCGTTCTATTTATTGCAGTCAACTTTCTCGTCTTTTTTCTGGCTGAACGCATGACAAAAAAGCGGCTCAAGACGATACATTATCTATTTGGCTCATTCTAATAAACCTGACAGGCAACTGGAGGAAGCGGAGCATCATGAAAATAGCACTAAGCAATATTACCGTCGATTATGGCGCGAAGGCCATCCTGGAGAACCTGAGCCTGGAGATCCCCGAAGGGAAGCTCCTGTCTGTTCTGGGCACCTCGGGAGCAGGAAAGACAACACTCCTGCGCCTGATTTCCGGACTGAATCTGCCTTTGCACGGCAAGGTGTTTTTTGACGACAAGGATGTCACACACCTTCCGGCCGAAAAAAGAAATGTCGGGTATGTGTTTCAAAGGCCGATGCTCTTTCCTCATATGAACCTGGCAGAAAACATCCGCTTTGGAATGGAGATTCAAAAATGGCCGGCCGACATGATCAGAAAAAGACTCGCCTATTTGTTTCAGATTTTGCAGTTGGAAGGCTTGGAGGACAGGATGCCCTCAGAGATATCAGGCGGGCAGCAGCAAAGAGCGGCGATCGCTCGGGCCCTGGCGACCGAGCCGCCAGTATTGCTGATGGACGAGCCTTTCTCCAGCCTTGATCCCCAGTTGCGGCTTGAAATGGGCAGCCTGATCCGATCCATCCAGAAGCAGCTAGGCATAACGATTATCTTTGTGACGCATGACCGGGCGGAAAGCATGGCGCTGTCACATCAGATCGCGCTGCTCCTGGATGGACGCATCGCCCAGGTCGCTTCCCCCGCCGACTTATTTTATCGGCCGGCCTCCAGGCAGATCGCACGCTATATGGGTGAATGCAATTTCATCCACGGTCAGATTCGAAATGAGCAGTTTTGCTGCAGGCTGGGCTGTTTTCCAGCCTCAGGGCAGGCTGACGGAGACGCGCAGTGGCTGATCCGGCCCCATCAGATTGTGCTGCATGCGCGGGATACGTCCAGTGAATCTAAGGATGAACAGCTTGTATTTCTTGTTGAAGATTGCCGGATTTCCGGCAAAGAAGCCTGGTACCGGCTGGCCGGGTATGACACCCTTTTACAGGTTGAAACATTTTCGGATGATTACTATATGGCTGGCAGTGAAGTGCGGGTATCCTTACCTTGCGATAGAATGTATCTGATGAGAGATGAAAAGTCCAAAAAGGAGCTTTTATGAAACAAAGTCAAACCCGTTCAAAACTGAAACTGATCCTGGTGGGCGGCGGTCATGCCCATATTCATGTCATGCACCAGATCCGGCAGCTGCAGCCATTGGCTGATGTCCTTCTGATCTCACCGGCTCGTGAGCAGCTTTATTCCGGCATGGCCAGCGGTTTTGTTGAAGGCATCTACCAGGCCGGTGACATTACCTTTGATCTGGCCAGTATCTGTGAACAAATGCAGATTCATTGGGTCAGAGGCCGTGTCTGTGACATTAACGCAGACGCTCAGGTTGTATCTGTCGACAATGGAGAGACCTATCCTTACGATGTACTGTCGCTGAATACAGGATCTGA
>SLHU01000142.1 GCA_007135995.1 Clostridiales bacterium
CCAGAATGGCAGACCATCAGATGACAGATTCCAGACCAGACGGTAAATACCCAGAGTCTCGAAGGCATGCGCTGTCAGCATTTCAAGCAGTGCTTCTGCTTCTGTCAGCATTGAGGGTTCAGCCGCTGTTTCTTCGATCATTCGCATGGTTTCAGACGCTCTGTCCTGCTCCGGTTCATAACCGGCCAACACGTCAAGGTTCGCGTAAACGTGAAGACAGGCGGTTTTACCTGTACCCTTCAGGACAGGCAGGCCATGATCTGAAGATCCCGCTGCTGCACGCGTCAGCGCAGGGATCGAAGAAGGCATGTCCAGGAGCTGATAACCTGCTAGAACCTTGCCTGACAGTGAGCGTGGACGCTCCTCACCCGCATCACCGTTTGTGTTTTCATAGTAAACATTGTTTACCCAATAAGTAAGTCCGTTACAAAGGCTTTTAAAACTGCGAAGCCAGTGTTCCCATTCAGCTTTTGTGTGCAGCGCTTTCAATCCAACATGATCCGGCTGAATTGTCTTGACGTCTCTGATATTCACTTTGCTTAAACACCACTGCTGATTCAGCATATGTTTCTCCCTCGCTGTCAAGTGCTGTCGTAACTGCCGGTTTCAATGTCAACTCCGGACAGACACTAATTTATATAAAGCAATCTCAATCTGCAACTGTGGCTGATCAATCTGATTCACGAATACTTTCAGATAGAATCGTCAGTGATAATCTTCGCAAACCGGTCTTCAAAGGCAAGAGATATGTCTGATCTATCGTGATATTCGAGAGCGACTGTCGTTTTGGTACTTATTATTTCGGATTCAGATGTATCTTGCTGATGCTCAGCAGCTGCTGGTAATGCAGATATCTGAACCGCACCACTTCTTTATCAGGAGAAAGACGATTAACACCCTCTTGCCACGGCTCCTCATAGACCAGTTCCCAGCCTTGCTCATGGTCCAGATCAGGAAATGCCGCGTCAGCTTCATAAGTCTGATCAATCTGCGTGACATACGCTTTTCTGCAGTAGCGCATCAACTGCCGATAAACCGACTCACCGCCTATGACCCAGGCTGGCTTTTCTGGATACTGCTGCAATTTTTTACCGAGCTGATTGATATTACGGCACACATTAGCATCCGGCACCTTTATCGCTGGATTACGGGATAAAATAATATTAACTCTGTCCGGAAGCGGGCGACCCCCTGGAAAGGATTCCAATGTCTTGCGGCCGTAGATGACAACATCATGCTGTGTCAGTTGCTTGAATCGCTTCATGTCATCAGCCAGGCTGATAATCAACTGATTTTTATAACCAATTCCCCAGTTTCTGTCTACTGCTACAATTAATTTCATATGCATGAAGGCCCTCTCCAACGTTTGCGTCTAGCATGAAATGCTTCCTGAATGTGTGTGTACTTAGCTTCAGACGGCTACAGTCAGCAACACTATAGCCAATGTCTTGACGGACACAGTCTACAGTGCCACGGGAATGCCTCGAACCGGTTCACCATGCTGATAATTCTCAAGGCTGATATCATCTGTGGTAAAAGCGTAAAAATCTTTAATAGAGGAATCGATCATCAGCTGCGGTGCCGGATATGTTTTGCGGTCGAGCAGATCCTTTACAATCGGGATATGGCGGTCGTAAATATGTGCGTCAGCGATCACATGCACCAGTTCACCCACCTGCAGCTGACTCACCTGAGCCAGCAGATGGACCAGAACAGCATATTGCATCACATTCCAGCCGTTTGCCACCAGCATATCCTGTGAGCGCTGGTTAAGTAATGCGTTTAAGCGATTGCCGCTGACATTAAGTGTTAAGCTGTAGGCACATGGATAAAGCTGCATGGCATAAAGATCACTATGATTATACATATTCGCCAATATGCGCCTGCTGGCAGGTTTATGCTTCAGATCAAACAAAATTCTGTCCACCTGATCAAACTCACCTTCAGGATAGATGTGCTTTTGCGCCAGTTGATATCCGTAAGCTTTGCCGATGGTTCCCTGTTCATCAGCCCAGCTGTCCCAGATGCGGCTGTTCAGGTCTTCAATGCGATTTGATTTTTTCTGCCATATCCAAAGCATCTCATCAATTGCTGCTCTAATATTAATCGGACGGATGGTCAGAATCGGAAATTCTTCCGACAGATCATAACGGTTGACCAGACCAAATAATTTAATGGTATAGGCAGGATCACCATCCGGCCAGTGAGGTCTGACCTCTTCACCTGTCTGGTCATAACCCTTTTCAAGGATCATCTGGCAGTTTTCTTTAAATAATTTATCAGCATGACTCATACCATCGCCTCCGTTCATTTATCTAGTATAACGGATTTACCCGCTCATTTACAATTGCCAGAACAAAACCCGACGCTGCGTGCGTCCTTGGCTGCGAGTTCCGCAGGCACAAAGTGCCGAGGACCTGCCGAGCAGACAAAGATGTATGCAGCAGCGGGCTAACCGCCCGGAACATTCGTGCCTGGCACCAACTTTTGAACATCCGTGCCTGGCACCAACTTTTGAAACATTCGTGCCTGGCACCACCTTTTTCAGCAGCGGGTTAACCTCCCGAAATAGTTGAGATGTATGCAGAAGCGGTGAACAAATGCTTAATATGGCATTCCCCCTTGACACTTAGCGATTATACCAGTAGAATAATTGAGGTTAACGGGGTGTGGCTCAGGTGGTAGAGCGCTTGGTTCGGGACTAAGAGGCCGGAGGTTCAA
>SLHU01000126.1 GCA_007135995.1 Clostridiales bacterium
CCGTCACAGGTTTGCGGTCGGCAGGAGAAGGCAGCACTTCCATCAATTTATCCACAGTGAAACTGATCGCCCAGTTCGCTGTCCCTGAACCGGCGAAAACCGGGCAGATAGACCCATTGTCAATCGCAAGCCGCAGGCCTTTTTCCAGTTCCTCATCAGAAAAAGGTTCGCCGCTGAAATATTTCTCCATCAGGTCTTCGTCATTTTCTGCGATCAGCTCATTAATGCTTTCACATACTTCATCCAGTTCATCTTCCTGTTCTGCCGGTATATCACAAGGTGAGCAGGCACCCGTTTTTTCTTCCAGACGATACGCTTTTCTTGACAGAACATCAATCACACCCGTCATTTTGGTGCCAGTCATAATTGGCAGGGCAAAGGGAACCACTCTCTGGCCATATTTTTCCTGAACACTGGCCAGTGCTTTACCGAAATCAGCATTTGCCTCATCCATGCGGCTGATCATGAACAGTACGGGTACGCCAGCTTTTTCTGACAGTCTGACAGCCTTTTCAGCACCCACCGAAAGGCCATCTTTCGCGCTGATCATAATCAGGGCTGCATCTGCGACACGAATGCCCTGCATCACTTCACCCAAAAAGTCAAAGTCACCAGGCGTATCGATTAAGTTGAGTTTGAAATCACCCCAGGGGCATGCAGCTGTTGATGTATTCAAGGAGATTTGTCTCCGAATTTCTTCAGGATCAAAATCCAGGACCGTGTTTCCATCAGTTGCCTTTCCCATGCGGTCAATGATTTTCGCATTGTAGAGAACAGCTTCAGCGAAAGCCGTTTTGCCCGAACCACCATGCCCTAGTAGTACCATGTTGCGAATTTTCTCTGTGGGATAATTTTTCATATCCGTCTATTCCTCCTTAAAAAACCAACTGGCGCTGATCAATTATACTGGGTTAGCCAGAAATAACGTTTGTATTCATCGTTGATACAATTTTCAGACACCGTGCATCTGATTATACTATGCAGAATAGACAACTTCCATTATGAATTTTCACAAGATTTCCGGCAATAAAACCGCCAATCTTCCAGTACAGACAACATGTCATTTCTTGATTTTGCCTGAACTGCCATCGCACGAAATCTGCCGCCATGCGGTGTCCCTTTAAGATAAGCAGTCACTTGCCCCCGCATTTCATTCACAGCAGTCACTTCACCGTGTCTGGCAATAAGTCCGTCAAGATGATGCCGCATCATATTAACTTTGTCATCAGGACTGACCGGGCAGCTGACGATGCCTGTGCCTGACGAGACAGGCGGTCGGGTTTCCAGGCAATCATGCTGATCATGCATACTGCCAAAATACTTTGAATTGCCAGTCTCTGATGCTTGACGCAGATAGCTTGCGATCTGACTGAAAATCCATGGGTTGCCTTGCGCGGCACGCCCAATCATTATGCCGTCAACACCTGTTTGTGTCAGCATCTGCAGCGCCGTACTGCCGGAAATAACATCGCCATTGCCGTAGACAGGAATGGATACTGCCTTCTTCACACGTTTGATGATTGACCAATCTGCCTTACCGCTGTACATCTGCTGTCTGGTTCGCCCATGAATCGTGACGCCGGCAGCGCCGGCCTGCTCACACATGCCGGCAAAGCTTACAGCATTGGCATGTTCATCATCCCAGCCTTTACGAAACTTGACGGTTACGGGTTTGCCTGCCTGATCAGCCAGCCGCACACAAGTTCTGATGACCTCTTGAGCCCTGTCCGGGTTCATCATCAAGGCACATCCGTCGCCTTGATTCACAACTTTCGCAACGGGACAGCCCATATTCAGATCAATGATGTCACACTGGCTGAGAATAGTGTGTTCAAAAATCAACGTTAAGGCTTTCGCAAAATCATCGGGATCTGATCCGAACAGCTGAATAGCAGAAGCGCCTGCCTGCGGGTTAATTTCTATATAGCGCCATGTGCGTTTAAACCCGGGATCGTAATGAATACCCCTGGCGCTAACCAGTTCAGTTACAGTCAGTCCGGCACCAAGATCACGGCAGATTCCGCGAAAAACAACCTCACTGGTCCCGGCCATCGGCGCGAGCGCAAGATTATTATCAAGCTGCACATTACCTATTTGTACTGGATGAATCCACGACATAGAAAACCCCTGACTCAAGCAACGGACCGCCCTTGCAGGCCACCGTTTTTGAGATATCGAAAAGCCATCCCAAAATGAGATGGCTTTCTCTGGCGTCTCGGACAGGAATCGAACCCGTATCAGCAGCTCCGGAAACTGCTGCCTTATCCATTAGGCCACCGAGACAAACAACGTTTCCATTATATGTCAACAGTCTCTCAAATGCAAGCTGTCAACCGCTCAAATCGCGATCAGATTCTGCCTGGCATCAACAGGTCTATATCATATGAATATCATATATGATGTTAAATAGGAGTGGATGCGTTTTTACAGCGGAGTATATCATCACGATCATCAAACAGACACGCAGACAGGCAGGCAGGAGAAAGGCAGAAAGAAGGGGCTGCAGTCAGGAAGTGATGCGTGCACAAGCTCTGACCGGACTGCCTTCGGCACCAGTCATTTTCAAAGGCAGCGCGATCAGCTGCACCCTTTTCCCTCGCAATGACGTCAGGTTCACTAAACTTTCAAGAATGATCACACCATTACTCAGAAGCGCTTTGTGCATACCTTCCTGATCTGCCGGCATAGAAAGCTCCGGCGTCTTACGGCGATTGTCGC
>SLHU01000181.1 GCA_007135995.1 Clostridiales bacterium
CGGCAATGCCGGCGGGTTCGTGCCGACCGGCAGCCTCCACTACGTACATCGGGTGACCCCGGACTTGCCCGTGGGGCTCAGTGCGGGGTCCTACTTCGGACCGGGTGTGGATTACGGCAAGGACTGGGCGGGCCGCTATTACATCACGGAAGCGGATTTGCTCACCTTCGGCGTGAATCCCGGAATTGGCTACCGCATCAACGACTGGCTTTCCGTGGGAGCGGGGTTCAGCGTGATGTACGCGGAACTGAAGCAGAAGGTCGCGATCAACAACGCCGCGGTTCCGGGCCAGGCAGGCATGGCTGACGGCGAACTCCGGCTGGAGGACGACGACCTGGCCTACGGTTTCAATCTGGGGATCCTCCTGGAGCCCAGACCGGGCACCCGCCTGGGCATCACCTACCGCTCCGAGGTTGAACTTGAATTTGAGGATGTGGCCAGCGTGAGCGGGGCCGGGCCCGTGCTCCAGGGGCTTTTCGCCATGACCGGGCTTGCCGGAAGCCAGGTGGACCTGAAGATGACCGTCCCCCAGACCGTGATGGTCAGCGGGTACCACCAGCTCACTCCCCGCTGGGCCATTCTGGGCAATATCGGCTGGCAGGAGTGGAGCAAGTTCGGAAAACAGGAAATCGGCCTGCGATCCGATCAGTCCCGGTCCTTCAAGCAGGACCTTGAGTACGACGACACCTGGCACTTCGCACTGGGCGCCCAGTTCCGGTTCGCACCGGAATGGCTCTGGTCCTTCGGCGCGGCCTATGACACCTCGCCGGTGGACAGCGACAAGGGCCGGACCCCGGAACTGGCCCTGGATCGCCAGATCCGCCTGGCCAGCGGCCTGCAGTACGACTGGAGCCAGGATGTGACCATCGGGGGGGCCTACCAGTACATCGATCTCGGCGATGGGGGGATCGACAGGAACGACGGCCCGCTCAGGGGCCGGCTCAAGGGGGATTACGACCCCAACGCCATTCATGTCTTTGCCCTGAACCTGATCTGGAAGTTCTGACCAGGCGGTTCTTATCCGGATATGGAAGTTCTCAAGACGCACTTACGAACAAAAGGAGAGCTGAAATGAGTCGTATCATCATCGCCCTGTTGATACTCAGTGTCGGCGGGTTTTTTGGGACCACCCCGGCGTATTCCATAACGCCTATCCCTCAGGAATCCGGCTTCAGCGGATTTATCAACCTCGGTGCCGGAGCCGTCACGGCAAAAAGCAACATGATCGTCGGCAACAACCTGACGACCATCGGAAATAAACGCATTGATTCACTGACCGACAGCGCCGATTCCGTTAACGATTTCATCCCGTTAATAAGCGGTGAGCTGGCCTACACCTTCGCTTCAACGCGCACCCAACTGTATTTGGGCAATTCCCTCGAAGATTTCATCCGTTTCGATACGGCAAGCCTGGCCGGCATCCGACAGGAGCTGCCGGACGAAAGCATTGTGGCCCTCAGCTACGTTTCTAACCTCATTCGCACGGAGGTCTGGGCCGATCCTTATGTCGTCGGCCAAGACCGCACCAAGACCGACCGTACCTCGTCGGGCCTGCGTCTGGGCTACGCCAAAATCCTGGGGTCGGATTTCGAAATGCAATTCACCTGGCGCAACATCGAACTGGACGACGAGCGCAGCGGCTTGACGCAGCTGGGGTTGGCACCGGATCAAGCAAAACTGTTGAACCGAGAGGGCGACAGCTACGAGATCGAAGTTCTTTACCCTTTTCGATTCAAACAGGGAAAACACCTCCTCGCGCCCGCGTTGAGCTACAGACGCATGGAACTGGACGGCGAGGCCATGGCCAATAATCACTACCAGGGCCAGTTGACCTACGCGTACTTTGGGAATCCATTCAGTATTTCCAGCAACCTGATTTTCGCTGTTGCAGACTCCGACAAGACCAATCCCATTTACCAGGAAAAACGCGAAGACGTTATCTACGGGTTATCCCTTTCCGTCTTTTACCGGGATTTTCTCGATGCGCAAGGACTGAGCCTGGTCGGCACGGCCGCCAGCTTTAGGAGTGATTCCAATATCGACTTTTACGACTCCACGATTGGGCTTTTCGGTCTCTCGGTCCTCTATCGGTTCTGAACATGGAGCTTCATTCGGGCATCAATATGAAACCTGTCATCCTTTAGGGAGCTGGCAAATGCTGATTTACCGTTTTTGCCCCTCCTGTGCTTTTTACTTTGCAAGACTGGGCAAGAGGCAAATCTCAATGGTAGGACAGGCATCCTGCCTGTCCGTGCAGGCAAGATGCCTGCACTACCTAATTCAAAAACGGTATTTCAGCAACAGCCATATCCCTTACACATTCACCGATAAAGGAGTACAAAGATGGATAACACCCTTACTCCCAATCTGGACCTGGCGGAGGTGCATCGCGATCTGATACTGGGCCTGGTCCAACTCTAAAAGGTGTTGGGGGGGACCAGAAGTGTATAAACATACATCTGTGTCCTCAATCCCGAACAGTTACAAGCTGTCCGATAGCTGGCATTCACAAAGGAAGAGAGATATATGTCGGGTACACTCGCAGGATTACTGGCTATGGCATATGGCGCAGCCTTTGCGCTGTTTGGCTACCCCATTTTCCGCATCTTCCTGCCGATTTACGGCGGGATTGTCGGCTACATTTTGGGAGTCACCGTCGTTGCGCCTGATTATCCGATAGCGGCGCTCTTCATCGCAATCATCCTTGCGATCTTGTTC
>SLHU01000218.1 GCA_007135995.1 Clostridiales bacterium
ACAAGCGGCATGAGCAGTGTGGCCGTAACGGTATTGGAGAGGAAATTGGACATGGCAACCGCTACAAGTGCGAAGACCAGGATAAGGGTGATGAGCCCCATGCATCACCTGTAAAGGCGCTTTTCTAAGCAAAATGACAAAGGAGAGAGACAACATGGCAAGTAAAGTCGATTATGATTATGATCTGCTGATTGTCGGCGCGGGACCCGGCGGCTATGTCGCGGCGATACGTGCCGCGCAGCTGGGCCTTAAAGCTGCGGTTATTGAAAAAGACAAACCGGGCGGTGTCTGCCTTAATATCGGCTGCATTCCGTCAAAGGCGCTGATTCATCAGGCAGAGATTTTCAGTTCGATCAAAGGGCTTTCAGACATGGGGATCAAAGTCGATCAGCAGGCTTTTGATTATAAAAAAGTGTATGCGAAATCAAGAGCCGCAGCTGATCAGCTGTCGAAAGGGGTTCAGTTTCTGCTCAAGAAAAATAAAGTCGAGCTGATTCAGGCAGAGGCTGAACAAATCAGTAAAGGCCAGGTGACACTGAGCGACGGGAAAAAGCTGACCGGTAAGAATGTGATCATCGCGACGGGTTCCAGACCCAGGGAAATTCCCGGCTTTGAGATTGATGAGAAGCACATTTTGTCATCAACCGGCGCGCTGATGCTGCAAAAACTGCCGAAGAGCATGCTTGTTCTGGGTTCTGGTGCGATAGGCGTTGAGTTTGCCCATATCATGAACGCGTTCGGTGTTGAGGTTCACCTTGTTGAGATGCTCGACCGCATCCTGCCGCTCGAAGATGATGAAACAGGTGAGGTCCTGTCTAAATCGTTTAAAAAACGGGGCATCAAAATGTACACATCAACGAAGGCTGTTTCTCAAAAAGCAGCGGACGGGAAACTTGAGGTTGTACTTGAGGCGCGCGAAGGAAAGCAGACGACACTTCATGTTGAGCAGATACTGTTATCAGTGGGACGAGTCCCCAATACAGAAGGACTTGGGCTTGACAAGGCGGATATTAAGACAGATAAAGGCGGATTTGTAGACGTGGGTGATTATTACCAGACCAGCGTTCCCGGCGTTTATGCCATTGGCGACATTACCCGGACCCCGCTTCTGGCTCATGTCGCTTCTAAAGAAGGTGAAATAGCAGCTGAACATATCGCCGGCAAAACACCTGCTAAAGCGCTTGATCCGCTTTCTATTCCTGGTGCCACCTACTGCGAGCCGGAGTTAGCCAGCTTTGGCTATACTGAACGGCAGGCAAAGGAAAAAGGAATCAATTATAAAAAACTGACCTTCCCGTACCGCGGTGTGGGTAAAGCCGTCGCGGTCGAGCAGTCAGAAGGGCTGGTCAAGGTTCTGATTGATGCTGAAACACAGGAACTGCTGGGCGCCCATGTTGCTGGTGCGTCGGCAACCGATCTTATCCATGAACTGCTGCTGGCCCGAAGTTCTGAGCTCCTGCCGGAAGACATCGCGAATATGATACACGCACATCCAACTTTATCCGAAGGGATTATGGAAGCGATGCGTGAAGCAAAAGACGGCGCCATTCACATGTAACAGGACGGCGCTCTTTCCTGAAAGCAGCCGTCTGTCATCAGCCTTGAAAGCAGTAGTCCGGCATCAGCGGCACACCCGTTCATTTTTAATAATTTTATAAGCACCTGATAGCTGGACAAGTACCTGATATCGGGGCGTTTAGAGTTTCAGCCGACCCGGTTAAGACAGCATTTAGAGGGCTGAAAAGCGTGATGCGAGAGGGTGTCATTCATGTCAAAACCCATGTTGCTGGTTGTGACCGCCATACACGCCGCAGCGTGATGGCGATCAATATTGTCCGGTACAGATAGCCAGTCAACAGAGGCTGCAGACTGACTGCCGCAAATAAGATCTGTGGTGACCTGCTAGACGCCCGCCCTGAGATCCTCCACTGGCTTTCGATCAAGCATAAAGGACTTAAAGATAATGTCTGCCCCTTTGCCGGACGGACACTGCGCTACCATTCCGATTTTTATCTGATCGGCTGTATCCAGTTTAAAAAACCGGACCATATTCCAGTTTTCACCGTCTGGCCCGTAATGAAAAGCAACCAGATTACCCTGACGGACAATCTGCAGCCAGACATTATTCCAGTGATAATTTACGCCGTTTGCGTCGTCCGATACGCCATCCGTAACCACACTGACAACTGCCTGTGTTTGAAAATCGGTTGCCTCGAAACACAGCTTTGCCCAGCGCTCTGAATGATCTCTTAGCATCAGCACTGCAGCATCCCAGGTGGACGTAAACGCATGCGCCACATGTGCCTTCACGCGAAAATCCCCCTCAACGTCCAGATAAAGAAACGGCGCATTACTGATGACATGCTTGCCGGCAGGATCTGTGAAAAAATCAGTCTTTGCCGGTGCGCTGATGTGCAGTGTATCCTCATCAAGTTTTTTATAGGGTGCCTCATTCAGCCACTTGAATGAACCTGTCTGTGTCTCATCAATCGATCGCAGTAAATTTTCGCTCATAGGTCAAAACTCCTTAGTTTGATGCTTCGCAGTGAAGCTGAGGACGATATGCCTGTTAAAAGTTGTGCCTGTTTCAGACCAGACACCTGTTATTATAAGCATACACTTAATCACATGTGAAGTGAACCAGCATCTGAACCAGTATCTGTACAAGATGATGGCCGAGAAATTAATTTTGAAATATCGTCATCAATGTGGTGGCT
>SLHU01000294.1 GCA_007135995.1 Clostridiales bacterium
CATATGATCTCTTTTTTGCTGTGTGGATAACTCAAGATCATTTCTCAAATCCATTTCCGCAGGATGGCAATTAAAATATACATCAGGTTTTTCTTCATATTGCTTTATATGTGCATATATGTCACGCATGAATCTGATCTCTACAAGTCTGTCATGTTTTAATACATGGTCAGAATTTTCAGGATTCATGCCCAGAGCTTGAATTTCTTTAAGGCAGGCAGCACAGACACATTTTTTTTGGATGATAATATCTACCCAGTAACCATCAGGTTTATATAAGTGTTGTATCTCATCTAGTTCATCTTTTATATACTGTACATGCTCAGCATGATTCATACACAGGCATCGCCATTCATGAAAACCAATGTCAAATGGCTTCTTGTTGCCCGATACACCATCCATGTTAATCTGGAGCCACTCCGGATGCCGGTCAGCCCAATCTTCATTCCAGACAACAGTTGTATAGGCACAAGCACGAATGTCATTGTCTTTGCATGCTTTTAGCTGCTCGCCGAACAAATCAAACGATAAATTTGGATGCACACTTCCTATTTCGGTTGGATAATAGTAATATCCATGGTGACATTTAGCAAAAAGATTAATTGAATTAACGTTTGCTTTTTTCAGCACTTCAATAAATGCCTCTGAGTTGAATGCTTCACCAATCCCTTTAATGAGTGGTGATGTATGAAAATCCATGTGAATCTGGCGCATTGGTATTTGTTTTTTCATAATCTTACCTCTATTTCATAAATTTAATTATCACAAGCTAAGTCAATCTGGAAATACATCCTTGAGCCGCCGCTTTACCCGTTGGTGTAGCCGCCAAACCGCCGGCGGCTGTTTCCTTGAGGTCGGGATGCATCATCAGTCCAACCGATTTCATGGCGTCCAGTACCTCGTCCGGCGGAATAAAACTTTTTATGTCAGCCAGCGCCATGTCGGCAGCGGTCAGTGCCTGAACAGCACTGAAGGCATTGCGTTTGACACAGGGCACTTCGACCAGGCCGGCAACAGGGTCACAGACAAGGCCCAGCAGGCTTTTGATCGCCAGCGCGCAGGCATGTATCGCCTGCTGCGGTGAGCCTCCGGTCAGCTCAACCAGCGCGGCGGCAGCCATGCCGGCAGCGCTGCCGCATTCAGCCTGGCAGCCTCCTTCCGCACCTGACAGGCTGGCTCTGAACGCAATCACCTGGCCAACTGCCGCTGCCGTAAAGAGTGCTTCAATCAGCTGGTCATCCGAGTAACCCCGTTCTTCTGCGATCGCGAACAAGACTGCAGGCAGCACACCCGACGAGCCTGCTGTAGGCGCTGCGACAATGCGCCCCATCTTGGCATTTTGCTCTGCCACTGCCAGCGCATTTCTAATCATCTTTGTCTGCAGCTGTCCGCAAAGGCCTCCCTGATCACCTGTTTTTTTGTCGTACCGCAAAGCATCTCCGCCGCTAAGGCCGCTGTCAGAGAGGTTGCCCTGACGGCACCCTTCTTCAACAGATGCGCGCATCACCTGAAGTCTGTCCGCCATTTTCTGTCGAACCACTGTTTCTTTTTCGTCAGTTGTTCTCATATGATTCTGCAGTCCGATCTGCGCGAGCGTTGTTTGCGCTGAGACAGCCGCAGCAGCCAGATCGTGCAGGGATTGTTGCGTCAAATATTTCATTCTTCTTCCGCCTTATAACTGTAGCGGCGGCAGGGAATAGGTACTGCCGACACCTGAAAGCTGTTCAATTTTCCTGAGAATATCCGGGTCTATCAACTGATCGGTCTCAATAAAGGTCGCTACCAGCTCTGTTCGCGCGGAGCGGAAAACCCTCATATTGGCAATATTGATTTTATTTTGTGCAAGATGGAGCGTCAGTTCAGATATGAGGCCCAGCCGATCCTGATGCATACAAAGCAGGGTCGGATAATCACCTGTGATATCAACCGGCAAACCGTTCACTTCGCTGATCCGCACACGTCCGCCGCCAACCGAACTAGCCTGCAGACTGACCTTTCGGTCTGTGTGAACAGACGCGATTATCCTGACGCTGTTTGGATGCGCGTCTGACATATCTGTTTCTGTAAATGAAAACGTCATGCCGCATTCCGCGGCTAGTACAAGGCTTTCTCGAATGCGGATATCATCAGGTGTGAAACCCATCAGTCCCGCGATGATCGCTTTGTCGGTACCATGTCCGCGACAGGTTTTAGCAAATGACTGATGCAGCTCAACGCTGACCTTTGAGGGTGTTTCACCCAGAAGGGTGTAGGCCATCTGTCCGATTCTTACCGCGCCAGCCGTGTGTGAGCTGGAAGGACCGATCATAACAGGGCCGATTATATCAAAAAGATTCATATCCTTGCTGCGCCTTTCTTGCCTATCTGACATTCAACACTAGCATTATTATGACATAAGCTGAAGATTTCAGAAAGCGTGCTGCAGCGTCCTGATGATGCCAATGATGTTAAATGGCACCGTTTGTATTATAATTGACAATATCATATAAATAAACGGGGGCAGCGTGTGAAACTGATCAGCTGGAATGTAAACGGCATAAGAGCAGCCGAGAAGAAGGGTTTTATCAGTTATGCGATACAATCAGGTGCAGATATTATTTGTCTGCAGGAGACCAAAGCACATCCGGAGCAGCTGTCTGACAAGCTGCGAAACCTGCCGGGGTATCAGGCATGGTTTCATGCCGCGAATCGAAAGGGTTACAG
>SLHU01000280.1 GCA_007135995.1 Clostridiales bacterium
AAGACGCCTCTGGCAGTGTTATTCTGACAGCAGCCTGTACGCCGCCGTTCAATCTTGTCTTATATGAGACCCGCAATCAGCCGAATGATGAAGCCCTGCGCCTTTTGTCCAGAAACCTGGATTCGATGAGATTTAAAATACCAGGTGTGCTGGCGGAAAAGCAGCTGGCCCGTCGTTTTGCCAGCCTGCACGCCGGTGAGGGTCAGTATCATCTCAACCTGGGGATGCATCTGATGCGGCTTGATCATCTGGCTGATGTCAGGAAAGCGTCTGGAAACTGCCGGCTGCTGAGGGAAAGCGACTTGTATTTTGCACCTTACTGGGAACGGATGTTCGGCGAGGAATGCGGCGTTGAATATTTTGACCTGAAGGTGCATGTGGATAAGATCAGAAACCGGATCGCGAATAAAATGCATTATATCTGGGAGGATAAGATCCCGGTTTCGCAGGCGGTGCACGGCCGGTCAACCCTGCACGGCGCCGTTGTGAACGGGGTTTATACGCCGCCGCCTTATCGCGGCAAAGGGTATGCTGCCTCCGTTGTTGCAGAGCTGTCCCGCCTGTTGCTGGAAAAGGGATATCAGTTTTGCTGTTTGTATGCTGACGCAAAAAATCCCATATCGTGCGGGCTTTATCACAAGATCGGCTATGTGAACCAGGGAGAAGTGGAAGACCTGAAATTTTCGAGCCCGAGTCAAAGCTAGCGATTTTTTCGCTCGCAGCGTGTATGATATTGGCAGAAACTGAGACGAATTTAGCAAGAGCCGCCGCAGGCAATCTCTTATAGCAACAGCATCTGTATGTTACAATATTATTTGGTTTGAAGGTTTAAAATGATATGATAGAGTGCATCTCATCATAACTGGCAGTCAGCAAAGACAACCAGCAAAGACAACTAGCACTGACTACCAGCACAGACATTCAGCTTGATCAAATCGGAGGAAAAACATGAAAAAAACAGTTGCCGAGCGAAAACAGATCCTTCATGATATCAGAAAACAGATGGGAAAGCGGCAGATTGACGCATATATTGTCACGATGTTTGATGATCATCATAGTGAGTATGTGTCTCCAGACTGGCGTACAATTGAATGGATCAGCGGGTTTTCCGGCTCTGCAGGCACACTGGTGATCACCAGCAGTGAAGCGGCATTATGGACTGACGGACGCTATTTTATACAAGCAGCGACGCAAATCGCCGGCACAGGGATTAAACTGGTCAAAGACAGGATTCCCGGTCAGCCTAAAATCCATGAGTGGATTCTGGAACGCTGCGGCAAGAACGCCAGAATCGCTGCTGATGGGCGGACGATCACGATTTCATTTGATAAAACGATGTCTGAGCATTTTGAGTGTATCAACTGGCAGGAGGATCTTGTCAGCTTTGTCTGGAAAAACAGGCCGGCTGAATCGGAGAATCCGGTCTTTATCCATGATGTATCATTTGCCGGCAAGAGCCGCATGGAGAAAATAAATGCCTTCAGAGATCAATTAAGTGCTTTTGCTGAAGCATCGTTGATTACATCGCTGGAAGATATTGCCTGGATACTAAATCTGCGGGGAAGTGATGTACTGAATAATCCCGTATTTTATGCTTTCTTGTATGTGGACGTGCAAGGCTGTGTCTTGTTTACCGATGAAGTGAAGCTGAGCGCTGAGATTAAGCAGCTGCTTGCTGAAGATGGAATCGAATGGAAAGATACGGAAACCGTTTATGATTTTATGCGTCAGCTTGACCCGAGCGCACTCCGGCGCCTGCATATGGATCCCGGTTTCGCGAATATCCTGCTTAAGCAGGCCGTACCGGAAGGTATTGATCTGGTTTTAAAACCTTCGCCGACGTTGCTGATGAAAGCAGTTAAAAATAAAACAGAGATTGACCATCTGCGGCAGACTGCAGTCACGGAAGGTTTGGCACTGACACGGCTTTCGAAGTGGATAAAGGAAAGTGCGCTGCCAGACCAAGTCAGTGAACAGGCTGTCGCGGAGAAAATGCATGAGATCAGGAAAAAAGGGCAGCACTTTATAGATGACAGTTTCCCGACAATCGCTGCTTTTAACGCAAATGCGGCGCAGATGCACTATAATCCAGGGAATGGAGCGTCAGCGGTGATTGACCGTGACGGCGTCCTGCTGGTCGATACCGGCGGACATTATATGGGCGGCACAACCGATGTCACCCGAACGTATATGATCGGATCTCCTGATCTCAAGATAAAGGAAGATTTTACATTGGTGCTGAAATCGAATATCGCGCTGTCACGGCCTGTTTTCCTGCAGGGTACCAGTGGACAGCAGCTGGATGTTCTGGCCCGGCTGCCGATGTGGGAAAAAGGGCTTGACTATAAATGCGGGACCGGACATGGCGTTGGATATCTGCTGTCTGTACACGAAGGACCTCAGTCATTTTCGGCTAATGCCAGCCCGGTTGATCTTGAACCTGGAATGATCATCACAAACGAGCCGGGTATTTACAAAGAAGGCCTTTGGGGTATCCGCATTGAAAATATGATGCTGGTAAAGGAAGCAATGAAAACTGAAGATGGTACCTTTTATCAGTTTGAAACAGTCTCATACTGTCCGATTGATCTGGATGGTGTTTTAACTGAGCAGCTAAGCCAGAAAGAAAAAGACTGGCTCAATCAGTATCATCAGGATGTATACCAGAAACTCAGTCCTTTTCTTGATGCATCAGAACGAGAC
>SLHU01000103.1 GCA_007135995.1 Clostridiales bacterium
ATTACCGCCGCAGGTGACGTTGCCGTCAATTGTTTCACAGGTGATGTTTCCGCCGGCCGTTGCTTTCAACTCAACCGTTCTGCAGGTAAGATTTCCAGCGCATTCAACATTCGCGGCATCTCCATCCAGTTTCAAAGTCACATCGCGCATATCCGGGTCACCCTTTTTAAGGAGTGTTCTGCCACGATAAACTGCGACTCGCAATGACTCGTCGTCCGGCCAGTCTGCTGCGCCCGCCTGGCTGGTGCCACCAGATGATGTCTTTTTATCATGTGCTGACACAAATGCCTCAAGCATTGTTCTGGCTTCATCAATTGTTATTTTGCTGTTCTTATAATTTTCCAGTATCTTTGTCATATTATCATTGCTCATTTCAGTATTCTCCTTATTGCTTTTATCTGTTTTGACGCTGCTAAGCGTAACTTGCTGCTGATTTTTGATTATTTTCTTTACCTGGCACGTATCATCGATTGACAGATCACCATCGCAGTAGATCACATCCACTTCACATCCGTTGCTCAGCGTCAGATGATTAGCTCGAATAACATCACTTTTCAGGCCAGAAGCTTTCAAGTGCGTACATTCAATCGTGTCAACCAGTGAATGGCTGATGCTGAATGGCCTGCCAAAATAAAATCTTGAAAACAGCCTTGCTGCCTTCGGCAGTTTACCCTGGGTCATGGCATCTGCCTGGTGCTGAATATGTATCTGATCGCCGTAAAGCCTGCTTAATGAACAAAGCCCATTAAGATTCACGTGATCTGCGTTTACTTCATCCGTGCACACCAGCACGCCATCACAATCCAGATGGTCAGCATACAATGAAGCGCCCCGCAGTTTTAAAACACCCTCTACCTTGATTTCTTTCGCTCTGATATCTTTATATTGTCTTGTAAGGCCATCAAATGATATGAAATCAGCTTCGAGGCTGCCTTTTCCTTTAAACAATCCGTCAATCTCAACTTTTTTAGCTTTTGCGTTGCCTTTCAGCTTGCATATGCCGTCTACAGAGATTTCGTCATATTCACCGCCTAATAACGTTCCGATGCCATCTATTTTTTCTTGTCTCATATTTTTTTCACCTCATTGACGACGGCTTTATCTGATATTTGAATCTGATCCATGTACTCAACTTTATCAATGACACACAGATCGCCGATCACAATGTCTGAACCAGAAACCAGATCGGCCTTTGTATGGTCAAGCCGTATGGTATCGCCTTCAATCGACCTGATTTTTGCCAGTTTGCCATCAGACGAACGGGATATATACGTTTGGGTTTTTGCCAGCATTCTGATTTTTTTGTCTGGCTCAAACCGGTTGCTGACGATAATATGGCTGCCTGTCAGCGCATCGGCCGATGTCTGGCTGCCCGACAGAATAAAGATGGACTCAGCATTCACTGTATTTGCCTGCAGCTGCCCAAGACTGTAAAAGTGGTCACACGTTATTTCGTCTTCATTGATCAGCAATGCTGATGAAATGATATTCTTGAAAATAACGTCACAGCTGAGCCGGAAATTATATAACGACTCAAATGTTTCTGCTTCGAACTGTCCCTGCCATTCAGCTACAGGTTTCAGATTGCTGACCTGAACGCGTTTGCCGGGCCTGCTGCAGACCAGATATTTGCTTTGCAGCAGCTGTGCCTTCACATGGCCTATGGCTGAGAGCAAATCCGCAGTACAGACACCTTCCAGATGGATATCCCCAGCCATTTTAATATTTCCCAGATGGCTGCTGACAGCATGAATATCACCGGCGCAGCGGACTTTTTCAAGTCGTGAATGTTCAATGTTCAGATCGCCTGCGCAATATACTTTTTTAGCTTCGCTGTTGCGAATCGTCACATCGCCTGCGCCCAGGATGCGCTCAAATTGTCCTTCATAGGATCTGTCTCCCAGAAAAAAAGATCGCTGTTTCATGCCATCACCGCCTTTCTGCTAAATGTTTTAAAAGGGCCTTCATCATCTGCTTCAAACTGAAAGTTGAACTTCTTTCTGTATTTCAGTTTGACCATTGCTGACAGTTCGTTCAAATGGATCTGGCATACAAGGGTGAGACGCTGATCAATATATACTTCAGACTGCTCACTTTGTATGGCCGCATAGTACTGATTGTCCATTTTCATCAGTGTAAAAAGATAATCTGTATGTTTGACGGCATCAAGGTGGTTTTTGATCCCGAAACAGATGTTTTTTATATCATTAATTTTTAATTCATACTCTTTTCTGCAGTTTGATATGGCCAGCATGATTAAAAGTTCAATAAAACGAAAGTTTTCCCTGTCAAGTGCTGTGCAGATGAACGGCATCAGGTCATCGTTTAGTTCCTCAATGATTTTCAAATCAGAAGGTGTAAAAAGACGTTCTGTTACTTCAGGAGAGAGGATGCGCGCCAGTTCTTCAAGTGAGTATTTATCTTTAAGCTGCTGAATCGCCTGAATGCGGTTGAGCATCTTCACTTTCGGGAAAAATGTTTCCTGCCCTGTAAATGAGGATTGCTTGATAAACCAATTCTCCGGGATCAGCCCTTCGCGCTTCCAGCGATAAAGCTGACCGTAAGAAATCTCTGTTTCCTTCAGCAGATCTTTTTTCGAAATCAACATAACCGCACATCCTTTCGTAACAATGTTTTGTTACATGCTTATCATAACAAAACATTGTTACGTTGGCAAGCCTTTTTTAAAAATTTCCTC
>SLHU01000167.1 GCA_007135995.1 Clostridiales bacterium
AGGATCTGTTTGCAGGCGCACCCTGGGAACCGACCGATCCGTACAGCAGCCAGCTGGCTGAAGTGCCGCCTCAGGATTTGATTGACACCGCCACACGGCTTGAATCGAGCGCGCTGGAAGCGGACAAACGTATTCGCGCTGTGGAGTACGCTATTTGCGAATATGGCGAGTCATCGCGCTTGATCGCGAATACGCTGGGACTGCATGTGGAAGAAAAAAGCAATATGATGCTGGCTTTGTCACTGGCACGTGCCAGTGAGCAAGATTCTCTAAAACGAGGCTTTGAAGTCTGGAAGGGAAGAGATTTCAACACGCTCGACGCAGCACGGATTGGCACAGAAGCCGCGCGGAAAGCCACAGACATGCTGGGAGCTCGCAGCATAAAATCGGGTTCGTATCCGGTTGTGCTTGACAAAGAAGCGGCGGCCAGCCTGCTGAAGACTTTCCTGCCTGTCTTTTTTGGTGATAAAATCCAGCAAGGTTTTTCAATGCTGGGTTCGAAGGTGAATCAGCTGATCGCCAGCCCGGCGGTTTCCCTGGTTGATGAAGCCAGATGTACCAGTAGTTTTTACCAGCCGGCGTTTGACAGTGAAGGCGTGCCTACAGCAGGTACCCGCCTGATTGATCAAGGTGTGCTGCAAGGTTTTCTGCACAGCCGGAAAACAGCGGCGAAAGCAGGGATCAGCAGCACGGGCAACGGATTCAAACCGTCCTGGAAAGCCGGGATTCAGGTATCGGCCACGAACAGTTATCTTGTACCGGGAAGGCAAACCCGGGAAACGCTCTTGAGTGAAATGGGAAATGGCCTTCATATCACTGAACTGACAGGCCTTCATGCCGGTACAAATATGGTATCAGGTGATTTTTCGCTTTCAGCAGAAGGTTTTTATGTGGAAAACGGATCCCGGGTTTATCCTGTTGACCAGATCACCGTTGCCGGAAATTTTTATGAAATGCTCCGTCATATACAAAATACTGGAAATGACCTCTACTTTGGTATGCCAGGCGGCGGTCAGGTTGGAAGTCCTTCACTTCTGATTGAAAAACTTTCCATTAGTGGCCAGTAAAGGCCGGTTTTGCAGAAAACCGGTCATACGTTAACAGGAGGCGACCGGTATGGGTTTTCGCTATTTAACAAAGATGAGTTCATCGGATGAAATAATCGCCCGATATCCGCTTGAGCCTGAACTGTCTGCATTGAAAAGAAGCCGCGACAGCGCGATTAGGGACGTGATCTGCGGCAGATCGGATAAATTTATACTTGTGATCGGCCCTTGTTCGGCTGATAACGAGGCAGCCGTTTGCGACTATGTAAACCGGCTGGGGAAATTACAAAGAGAAGTTGATGACAAGCTCATTTTGATACCGCGGATTTACACGAATAAACCGCGGACAACAGGTATGGGTTATAAGGGCATCTTACATCAGCCAGACCCTGAAAAGGCACCGGATATAGTCGGCGGCATCGTGGCGCTGCGTAAAATGCATATCCGCGCCCTGCGCGAGTCGGGACTGACGGCTGCGGATGAAATGCTCTATCCGGAAAACCATACGTATCTGGCCGATATGCTGAGCTATGTCGCTGTCGGCGCCCGATCTGTAGAAAATCAGCAGCACCGGCTGACCGCCAGCGGGGTGGACATTCCGGTTGGTATGAAAAACCCGACCAGCGGTGATTTGTCTGTGATGCTGAACGCGGTGGAGGCGGCTCAGAACGGGCACGTATTCACCTATCAGGGATGGGCTGTAAATACCAGCGGCAATGATCTGGCTCATACTGTTTTGCGCGGAGCGGTTAACCAGTACGGACGCAGTCTGCCTAATTATCACTATGAGGACCTGCAGCGACTGGTTGAGCTTTATAAAACCAGAAAACTGAAAACCCAGGCTTGTCTTGTTGACACGAATCATGCCAATTCAGCTAAACGTTTTAAAGAACAGCCGCGCATTGTTCTGGATGTCCTGCATAGCCGCCGGTTGTCTTCGGAGATCCGCGAACTGGTAAAAGGCTTCATGATTGAGAGCTATCTGGAAGAAGGCATGCAGGCGATCGGCGATCATGTGTACGGCAAGTCGATCACGGACCCCTGCCTGGGCTGGGAAGACTCAAAAGAACTGGTTTTGCGGATCGCTGACCAGGTTTGAACAACTAACATACGAGGTGAGTCATGGAAATGATAGAGGCACAGGAACAACTGCAGAAAATACGCCAGAATATCGGCCAGGTGATGATCGGCAAAACGGAGACGCTTGACCAGCTCCTGATTGCTTTAATCAGCGGTGGTCACGTTTTGCTTGAAGATATCCCGGGCATCGGCAAAACAACGCTTGTTTCATCACTGGCGAAATCGTTGGGCCTGAGCTTTAAGCGAATTCAGTTTACCCCCGATGTCATGCCATCTGATATCACCGGCTTTACTTTGTATAACCAGAAATCAGGCGAGTTTGAGTACCGGCAGGGCGCGATTATGAGCCAGCTGATCCTGGCAGACGAAATAAACCGGACATCGCCGAAAACACAGTCCAGCCTGCTGGAAGCCATGCAGGAAAATCAGGTGACCGTTGACGGGACAACTTATCCTGTGCCTCAGCCGTTTATGGTGCTTGCGACACAAAATCCAATTGAGCATGTAGGGACCTATCCGCTGCCAGAAGCACAGCTGGACCGCTTCATGCTGAAAG
>SLHU01000256.1 GCA_007135995.1 Clostridiales bacterium
ACGATCTACTTTGGCAATCAGCATCGCAGTTAAGGTTGAGCCGGATCTTGACACACCCGGCAAAATAGCGACAGCCTGACCGATACCCGCCAGAATCGCTTCCAGATAGCCTACATCTTTACCGCCAAAGTCATTATTTTTATGACTGTTTTTATCTGCTGTGTGTTTGATATCTGTCTGACTCACTTTTACAGCTGCGGTCTGGTCATCGCTGTCACTGATATTGTGTGTGCTGCTATCTGTCTGAACCTTTTTTGCTGCCGCTTGTTCGGCCTGTACAGTCTTACCGGCGGATCGCGCCTCGCTTTTCTTGTCGCCACTGCGGCCAAAGAGCACAATTAATAGTAAAAAGATACCGGTGATCAGAAATGAGTAGCCAAGAAATCTGCCGCCAAAAATATTTGAAAGCTGGCTGTGAATCAGAAACGCGACAACCACAGTCGGAATCGTTGCGATCACAATTTTCCAGGTGCGCGGTCCCAGAATATCACGCAGTATTTCCATAATCTCACGCCGCATCACAATGAAAACAGCCATCAGGGTTCCCATATGCACCCAGGCACTGAGCGTAAACATTGCGTCGGGATCCGTGTTGAAAATCCGGCCCAGCAAGGAAAGATGTCCCGAGCTGCTGACGGGTATAAACTCTGTTACACCCTGTACCAGGCCAAAAATAATCGCTTCAATTAAAGTCATATGGTTCCTCCGCAGCTAAATGAAACCTCAGGCTTATGCTGACAAGTCTCGTCTTATTCGAATCAAAGTGTGCCGGCATTCATCGTTGATGAAAGATCACAGGCTTATGCTAACGTGACCTGCAAGCTTAAAACACATACGTCACCAATTTTATCATAAAAAAAGATGATTCGCGTGATATAATCGTATGCGATCAAACAAATACTTTTAATTAACGCAAAACCCGTATAAAAAATCAAATGCGCCTGGTAGAATTTCGTATAATAGAACGCATGTAATCAAGCATGTACCGGAATAAGATAACTGATTTGAACACAGGAGACTGACATGCCCTCAAGGCTTAGTGTAAAGCATATTCCCGTCATCCGTAAACGCCGGCCATTTCTGGCCAGGATCGTCATCATTTTCTCCCTGCCGGCAATCATCCTGATTGCAGCGGCCATTATGTCGTTTTCAAGTGCGAATCAGCTGATGCGTGAACCGCCCAGGCCGCTTCAGACGATCAGCAGTAATGTCATGCCGCCCCATCAGCTGGCCAGCTTTACATCACTTAATGAGCAAAGCATGCTCAGCGGCTGGTTTTTCCAGTCTCAGGGGCCGGCAGTCAGCACAATCATACTGGTGCATGATCAGGGGGAAAACCGCTTCCCGCTGGGCATTGACAGCCCGCCGCTTTTTGAGTATCTGACAGAAAAAGGATTTAATGTGCTGGCTTTTGACCTGCGCAACGCCGGACGTTCCGATGGTGATCTTTCGGGGTACGGCTATGCGGAATGGGAAGATGTCCTGGCCGCCATCCGCTATGTCAGACGCGTCGCCAGCACCCGTGATGTCCTGCTTTATGGGTTTGGCACAGGTGTCACCGCCACGCTGGCGGCCTACGACCAGCTGCCGCGCTCCGGGCAGGAGGATATAGACGGTTTTCCGCGCCTTATTCGTGAACTGGGCTTCGACCAGGGCTATATCCGGGGTCTGCTGCTGGACACCCCTGCCAGCTCCGCGGATGACTATATCCGTCCTGAGCTTCAGGACGAAGGATTTCTTGGCCGCTATCTGCTGCAGCATAGTGTTCCCTACGCGATCCGCCTTTCAACCGGCGGTATTCAGCGACCCAATCTGGTTGCCATTATTTCACGTGTGCAGGTACCGGTTTTTGTCGCCAGCAGTGAACGTGACAGCAGGATTCCATATGAGCAGATGCAAACATTCATTGATGAAAGGCAGCGGCTGCATCCAGACACCACAGTTGTCTTTAAAACGAATGCCTCAGGCACGGTCAGAAGCTATATCGAAGACCAGGAAGGCTACGAAGCGGCCCTGAGCCAGTACTTTGCCCGTTATTTCCAGGCCCGGTAGCCACAGCTCAGGATTTCGCTTGCCGATCATATCTGGAACCGCCATGTGCGAAAGCAGACTCGTACCCGCAGCCACGATGTGTGACGGCCGACCGTACTCAGAGCCGGCGTTTGTGACGACATGCTCGCAGCTAGTGCCGGCGTTTGTGACGCGGCAGTATGAATCGTGCGAAGCACCTTGTTTTGACCGCATGTTACAGACGAGAACGGCGCAAGTTACAGTTGAAACTGATTGTGATCTTTTTTTCTAGAACTTTTTTGACCGTATCATTGAAACAACCAGAAAGATAATAATAGCGCCCGCAATAACCAGCCCGCCGCGAAGGATGAGCAAATTGAGATTTGACATTTCCGGACCGACACCGGCTGTCATGCTGGTGCCAATAATGATACCGGCGACAATGATGCTCACCGCCAGTAAGATCAGGCTGAAAGAAATGCGGTTAGAAATGCCGTCGAGGTGTTTTTGCACCTTATCAATATCTTTGAGTTCAAACTCTAATCTGAACTCATCATCTTCCAGCTTATGGAAAAAATTGACAAAGAATGTCGGCAGCAGTCTGATCAGGCGGTAATAATCCGCACCGGTTCGCTGCACTTGTCTGCCGATCTCATC
>SLHU01000322.1 GCA_007135995.1 Clostridiales bacterium
ACTTTCTATATAGATCACACCCAGCGTCCGGTCTTTGACCAGATTCCAACCTGACAGTTCCAGATAATCGTGAAGCCAGTCGAAGTGGCGGTCTACCAACCTGTAGTCGCTGTTGCTTTTCATCATGTCTGCTGCGTCATCGTATTGCTCACTAAGCAGATACGTCCTGGCCAAAAGCTGATTCGTGCAGCGAATCAGCTGGCTTTTGTCCGAGGCGGTCATTTTATCGTATGCTTCCAGCCAAAGTTCATTTATCACAATCTGTTCTCTCCGTTCATTTGAAGGTCATACTCATCCATCTTAAAACTGATCCGTTCTATCTTCAACCACCTCGCGTACTGTTTCATGCGTCTTGTTCATCAGCACATAATCAAATCATTCAGTTGAGATTTTGTCGAAGGAGAGTGCTTTTTTAACAAACCGCATATGCGGACAGGTATATCTCCCATAGGATACTGTGTCTTTTAGATATTCCACCTGATAAAACAAGCCTATATCGCCATCTTTAAGCGCGGCCAATAATAACATAACAAACTGTTCGTCCTGTTGCAGGTTCAAATCGCGGCTGTCGAAGACGTCGGCCTGACCAAAACAGGCGTGGACAAACTGCATCACGCGCGCGTGGCTGTAGCGGCTGCTGGTACTTTTGACAAATCCGGTCAGATCAGCGTCATCAGCGTCAACCGGTTTTGTTTTAACAGGCGCTTCCTGAGAACGGATCTTACGGCTGCTGCGGGCATAGATCGATTGCTCATCAAGATAAAACTGCTTGAAAACAGCTATGTTCTGAGCCAGGTCTTGCCTGGCGGATTGATCAAGATTGCGAAAATTCATGATGAGCTTGGCCAGCTGTTCTTTAACGCTTCGGTCCTGATTCAGCAGATAAATCAGCTTATCGGTTGAGGCCTTCGTGTAGCTTTGATTTTTAAGCTGTATTTCCGTCATAATCTCATCAACGCTGTCAAACAAATCGCCCATTTCTTGCAGCTGCGGCAAAAGAGCTGCCAGTGCCGTATCCGTGTCTTGATAGCGTTTGTCATTCACAGCCTGGTCAGCAATCTGCTGCAGCAGGTCGTCTTGCTGCATGATCTGGCTGATCATGCCAATTACGGGCTGGCGAAAGCGCAGAACCGAATCCCTTGTCACCATCGGATGAAAAATCTTTTCGTTCACGAGCACCTGATAACCTTCAAAATGGCCTTCCAGAATATCATTCGCGCTGATCTGCTCTCCTAATAGCCGATGATAGCGCCGGATATTGTTAAGAAGTGATTTCAGGGCTGTCATCAGATTCTGGCAGTTTTCAAGCGCTGACATAAACGCGGCCAGCCGGTAGTCCGCCGCGTCATCGTCCATCAGGGTTTTCAAAGACGAATATGTGCCAAAAGCATAGTTCTTATACGCCTGGGTGTCCTGGCTTGTGATAATCTGGATCACATCCAGCAACTCAATCGTATACTGCGGCAGCGTCAGCAGCAGGTCGAAACTGTTCGGTCTGGTTTCCTGTTCTACCCAGCCGGTTTTTGTCAGCCGGCGCAGAATAAAGTGAGCCATAGAAGACCAGGTGCGTGTTTCTTCGGCCAAATCGGCGTCCTGCTCAGGCAAAGGCTCATCTTCATCCGTTTCCAGATACAAATTCAATTCGGCCAGCCGCTCTGTCAGCCGGGTCAGGAACTCGTCCCGCTCAATGTGCATTGATTGCTTGAAAACAACATGTAAAACCAGCAGGGCTTCCACATAGATTTCCCTGTTTTTGCCTGTCAGCAGGCGAAAATAATCAGCCGGAATCACATCAAACAGTTTCATACCCGCTTATTATAACATTGACGGTGACAACTGGTAAGACCGCGGGCCGCTAATCAAATCTGATCTCATCCACCGGTCCGTTCCAGACACGAATGCTGCGAACCGATCCGCCTGTCGTCCATTCACCGCTGGTTGCCGTGTCATCCGTAAAGAACATAAACTGGTACATGCCATCAACCAGTACCGGGACCGATTCATCGCGCAGATCCTGCTCTTCATAGACCTTGGTAATGCTGCCGTCACTTTGAACAACATAAACGGTCATCATTTTATCAGTTTCGCGTGAGAGGATAAAATCGTAATAGGTGTCAGGACTGTAGGTTATATCTTCATGAACACTAAACGGGTAAAGCTGAAGCTTGCCGTCGTAAAAATACAAGCCGCCATCAACCGATTCTTCACGGAAAGAGAGTATTTTCTTCCAGCTTGGCCCAACATCATTGACTCTGAACCTAAAGCCAATGGAGTAGTTTTCCGGATCACTGATCTGGTCAGTCAATAAGATGAGTCCGCCGCCAGGATGCTGGCTGGCTGTCCAGTGCCAGGCTCCGTCCGAAAACCGGGAATCGGCTGTGTTTGGATGGATGTCCAGCACTGCGCCGGTTGGCAGGCTGTCGCTTAGATCATTATTGAACTCAAAGTGATGCACCAGAGGCGCTCCTTCAACAATCACTTCAGCATACGGTTCCTCTTCTGGTTCCTGCTCCGGCTCATCCTCAGGATCTGCCGCCTGAGTGGTTGTTTCTTCAGCTGTTTCAGCAGTGGTCGCGGCTGTCGTTGTCTCTTCCGGCTGGCCGCCTGCAACCCTCCTGACCTGCTCAAAAACCATGCCGCAGCCAATGTTGGTTGCCGCC
>SLHU01000016.1 GCA_007135995.1 Clostridiales bacterium
AGAGAAGAAAGGGATGAACGAAAATACGGTCAAAAACCGGGCGTCAGGGTTGATAATGCCGAAAATTGAAACAAACATGGCTGACATCAGAATCAGCATGATGGGCATGATGCTGGTGGTAATGTCTTCAATCCGGCTTGCAAGCGAACCGAGCGCGCCATAAAGGAAGGCGAACATAAAATAGCCGGCCAGATAAAACAGGATTGTAAAAAAGATCATGTGCGCAGGCATTTCGAAGATTGACTGAATAAAGGGAATATCAGACCAGCTCGCTTCATTGATTTTATAGAAGCCAGCGGCAGCGACCAGAAAGACCGCTATTTGAGTCAGCCCCGCGAGGCCGGAGCCAATGACCTTGCCGAACATCAGACTCAGCGGCTTCGCTGATGTGATCAGCATCTCCATGGCCCGGTTGCTTTTTTCTGACGCAACTGATGAGGCCACCAGCTGACCATACATCATGACAGTCATGTAGAGCAGGAAAACCAGCAGATACGTGTAGAAGTACGTCTGTTCCATTGATTTGCCTGCTTCTTCGACAAGCTCTGTGAGATGCATCTGCGGCGGTGTCAGTATTCGCTCAATATCGGCTGCGGGCAGACCTGCGTCAGACAGCTGCTGAGTCTGAAAGTAATCTGTCAGAACCCGCTCGCTCCTGTCTGCCAGCTGATCGGAGCCAAACCGTCTGGTGATATAACGCAGGGACTGCTGCGATTCAATCACTAAAGCAGCCTTTGCTTCCCGGTTATCGATCTGCTGACGATAGGTTTCCATTTCTGAGGTATCCCCGATACGCCAGCGTTCCTCTGGAAGCGCGGTCTCCAGGTGGCCTAACAGATCAGGGTCAGCCGTATGGTCAACAATATAAACGGTTCTGTCAGGATCATCTCTGTCGGGATCGGCTCCGGAAATACCAAGTTCGCGGGCCGTGCTGATGATATTTGGTGCGCTCAGACCCAGCGCAAGCAGGATGACAATGAAAACTGTGATGCCAAGATATACTTTGTTCCGCATATAGGTCATGAATTCGAAGGACATAACAATTTTAAACTGTCTGTTTTTCACTGTTCTCGCCTACTTTCTCAACAAAGATATCTTCCAGACTGGGTTCGGCAAGCCGGAACTGTTCCACATCAGCGCTGCTGCCGGCCAGCAGCGAAAAAATACCGGCACGGCTGTCAGCGTCGCGAAGATGGACCAGACAGCCATCATCCGCCGGTTCAACACTGATGACTGCCGCTGCTAGATCTGCATGCTGATTCAGCAGCGCTGAAAGCCGCTGAACTGAAGCAGCAGGATCACCTGAAAGCTGAATAAACAGCCGGTTTTTAGCTTGTTCACGCTTGATCTGCTTCAGACTGCCCTGCAAAATAATCTGACCATGATCCAGCAGCGCCACTGTATCACAAAACTGCTCCACATAACTCATCTGATGGCTGGAAAACAAGACAATCTTTCCGGCATCAACTTGCTCCCTGACGATATCTTTCAGCAGCTGAGCATTCACCGGATCAAGGCCGCTGAAGGGCTCATCCAGGATGACAATGTCAGGTTCAGCCAGCAGTGCCAGTGCCAGCTGAATTTTCTGCTGATTCCCCTTACTGAGTGTTTCCAGCTTTTTGTTGTGATACTCAGACAGCGAGAAACGTTCCAGCCAGTACTTGACCGACCGGCTTGCCGCTTTCCGGCTAAGACCGCGCAGCTGGCCAAGATAAATAAGCTGGTCACCAATCTTAAATTTCGGGTAAAGACCTTTTTCTTCCGGTAAATAACCAATCGACGTCATGCCGCTGCGAAGGGGCTGCCCGTCCAGCCTGATCTGCCCGCTGTCAGGCGGAAAGACGTGCATGATAATCCGGATGGTTGTCGTTTTGCCGGCACCATTTCTGCCTAAAAGTCCCATGGCCATCCCTGACCGGGCTGTAAAACTGATTTGATTCAGAACACGAAGATCACCCTGGACGCAAAACTCACGGACTCCAACCTGGGCGTTCTACTTGCCAATGTCCAGAGGTTGGAGGAAGAAAAGCCCGAGGAACCCGCCGCGGAAAAGGCCGTCCAGATCGATCTCCTGGTGCTTGAAAACACTACAGTAGCCGTGAACCTGCCGCAATTGAGACAGTCAGTCCCAGACATCCATCTCGGACGCATCGAAATGCGAGACATCGGACGGAAAGAGGACACGGTCACCATCGCGGAAGCCATCGGGCAGGTACTTGAGGAAATTCTCAAATCCGTCATGCAATCCGGTGTAGACCTTCCGGGAAACATGATGGATATCCTGGAAGATACACTCAAGGGTGTCCCGCTGGAAGGCGCCAGAGACATCCTGGAGGGGGCTACCCGCGGACTGAACGATACCCTGCGGGGACTGGGCGGAAGGGAACGGGAGTGAACGGGGTAAGCGGTTCTCTGGCGACCCTTTCGCCTGGAGTAGAACCCTCCAACCCCCGCTCCTACGCGGAGCATTGGAGCGCCAAAGGCCCTATTCCCAAGGAACACCCAACGTTTCTTCCTTCAATCCCAGCCCCCACCATGTCTTCTATCCCTCGTCCCCAAACTCTGTATGGAACTGTCTCGGTGGCGTTCCGCGCCATCTGCGGAAGGACGCGGAGCGTCCGGGGTTGCGTTCCAACGCAGAGCATTGGAACGAG
>SLHU01000176.1 GCA_007135995.1 Clostridiales bacterium
AAACAGCAAAAAATCATTCAGCGGATCTTGACAGTGCTGATCGCTGTGCTTTTGATCGCGGCGGGGTGGCTGCTTTTTCACGAGTATGCTGAAAGAAGAGATCATCAGCGGCTGCAAAATGAACTGCGTGAATTATATACAGAACCACCCTCTCCAACTCCGGAACCTGAACCAAGTATTACGTTACCTGCGTCCACGCCAACCCCAACCGTCATGCCGGAAACGCAATTGCCTGCTGAACCAACGCTGCCAACGCTGCCGCGAATACTGCCTCAGTTTGATGAGCTTTTAGCGATTAACCCGGATGTTGTCGGCTGGATTAGCATTCCCGGCACCGCCGTCGATTATCCGGTTTTACAAACGGAAGATAACGTTTATTATCTTGACCATGATATTTATGGGGAGACATCCCGGGCCGGCACCTTGTTTATGGATTACCGGATGCTGCTGGACGGAACTGACCGGCATCAGATTATCTACGGGCATCATACGCGCGACGGTTCAATGTTTACAAGTCTTATGGACTACAAGGATGAATCTTTTTTCAATGCAAACCGGCTGATCTACCTTGATCAGCTATTTGAGAAGCAAACCTGGGAAATCTTCTCTGCCTATGTGACATCGACTGACTTTTATTATATTGAGACACGGTTTTCCGGCGATGAAGACTGGCTGGCGTTCATGGAGACGGTTCAGGATCGGTCAAAGTTTAATACTGAGGTAACGTTATCGGCTGATGACCAGATGCTGACACTGTCGACCTGCACGTATGAATTTGACGACGCACGGTTTGTAGTGCATGCCCGGCTTGTCAGAGATACACAGGAAGGTCAGGATCAGGATGCCAGATCAGTCATAGCAATCGAGTAAGCGACTTGACAGGCGTTGATAAAAAATAAAAATGAAGTCCACAATAGTATGAGGCAAGCAAAGAACCTGAATTTTGAGGAGGTATCTGATGAAAACCAAGCTGAATCCAACTGAATGCATAACACGACTCACCCTTCCTGAGGGACGGCTGCGGATGGTCCTTGACACAGACACATATAACGAGGTCGATGATCAGTTCGCACTGATGTATGCATTAGCCTCACCTGAACGTTTACAGGTTGAAGCCATCTATGCTGCTCCTTTCACGAATGACCGCTCAGACGGGCCTGCTGATGGTATGGAGAAAAGTTACAAGGAGATTATCAGGCTTTTAGAAACGGCAAGTCAGGTTTCAGATAAAATTCAAGCCAGCAGCCTGCCTGTATTAAAGGGATCAACGAGCTATCTGCCGGACGCCAATACGTACGTACCAAGCGACGCAGCAGAAGATCTGGTTCAAAGAGCAATGGCCAGTTCGTCATCTGACCCGCTGTATGTCGCGGCAATCGGCGCCATCACCAATATCGCGTCGGCAATCCTGATGCAGCCTGAAATTATCAGGCGAATGGTCGTCGTCTGGCTGGGCGGTCATGCCCTGCACTGGTCTCATACCCGGGAATTTAATCTGCATCAGGATATCGCTGCCGCGCAGGTGTTATTTAACTCGGGTGTGCCGCTGGTTCATATTCCGGCCATGAATGTTACATCGCATTTGCTGACATCGGTATATGAGCTGGAAGCCTGTATCGGCGGGAAAAACGCGATTTGTGATGCGCTCGTTGAGCTGTTCAGAGACTATCACAAAGACCACTTCGGCTGGAATAAGGAAATATGGGACATATCAGCCATTGCCTGGCTGCTGAATCAGGACTGGGTTGAGACGGTGCTCGTACCAAGCCCGATTCTAACGCAGCAGAGCACCTGGAGCTTTGATCAGAAGCGGCATTTGATTCGTCATGCGATTGGGGTTGATCGCAATGCGATCTTCAGAGATATGTTTCAAAAACTGACAGAATACTATAAATAGACATGATGTCTTGCAAAATAGCATAAAATATGGCCTGAATAACATATAATTATTGTTAAAATGAAAGAAATACAAAATGAACTTGCAAAATGATTGACATAAATAAAATGACCCGTTATACTTGCATTACAAGTTGATCAAGAAGCAGGGCGAGGGCGTTCCAGAACGGGACGTCCTTTTTGTTTCTTCGGAAGGGAGAATTTATGAAAAAGCTGGAAATTATCATTAAGCCCGAGCGTATGGAAGAACTAAAGCAGACACTCAATGCTTGTGGTATTACGGGTCTTATGATCACAAATATCATGGGGTACGGTAATCAGCGCGGTTTTACCCAGGTGTACAGAGGGACGGAATTCACGTTCAATTTGCTTCCAAAGCTGAAAATCGAAACGGTTGTGCCTACGGAAAAAGTAGACTCAATTATAGAAAAGATTATCAGTGTGGTGGCCAGCGGTCAGGTAGGCGACGGAAAAATCTTTGTCTATTCAGTTGAAGATGCTATTCGTATTCGAACAGGTGAAAAAGGACAAACCGCACTTTAAGCACCAGATCAAACTGATCACAGTCAGTACGTTCTAAATCTTTATAAACTTAAAAGTCCGTTATCAAGGGGGATGACAGCATGTCATCTCTTTTTTGTGGTCTGACAAACAAGAGTCAGAAGAGTATCGGGAGGAAAAAAATGGAAACTGGTTATTTAATAAACATTATTTGGGTAACTGTTGCAGCAATACTGGTCTTCTTTATGCAAGCTGG
>SLHU01000309.1 GCA_007135995.1 Clostridiales bacterium
GCGGCTATCAGCTGCATCTGCTGGAGGGTGCTGTCAACACAATTGTTGTGAAAAAGGATTCGCAAGCCTTGCTGATTAACTGCTGTGACACCATCACAGGCAAGCGTCTGGCCGGCATCCAAGTCAGCTCAGTCACTGTGATTGCTCTGACTCAGCATACCCGCCTGCATCAGGCAGGACGCGCGGCATTTCCAGATGCCAGACTGATCATGCCGGAAGCCTCATTTCAGCTTCTGGATCAGCATCGCGACTACTGGCAGGATGAAAAATGGCGCTACCATCTGTATTATTTCACACCCGGCAGAAACATGCCGGTTATAGAAGATTTTGAACAGTTCAGACAAAAGACCGAGACGGTGATCAGTGGTCAGACTTTCGGGTTTCACGATCTGATCGTAAAACCGCTTGCGACGCCTGGTCCCGCTGACGACAGCATGACCTATGTCTTTGAATGGCCAGCCGGGACCGGAAAAACCATGAAAATAGCCTGCTGTGGTGATCTGATGGTTGCAGGCAGCCGTTTGCGGGAACTTGTCAGCTTACAGAAAGGGTTTGGCAACTGGACAGATTATCACGGTTTTCTGGGCCGCTGCGGTGCGCTGATGAAGTCTTTGCGTCAGCTGCAGTCGATGAACCTGGACATGATCTTGCCGGCGCACGGTCCGCCGATCAGGCAAGTGAACAGTGAGATTGAGCTGCTGATTGAGCGTTTGATCAACCTTTTTAATCACTACGCGGCTATATCAAGCCTGCATTATTACTGTCCGGACTGGCTCGGTCAGATCACAGCGAAGATGCCGCGCCGGGACGCAGCCAGACTGGCTGCTGCACCCGCTCTAAAGGATTCGCAGTATCCGCTGCCTGCTTTCATCCGCTATATCAGCACGACCAGCTTTGGTTTGTATTCAGATGATGGATCGGTACTTCTTTTTGATTGTGGCGGTCAGTCAGTGATTGACCGTCTGGAAGAGCAGCTGCAGTTCGAAGCGATCAGACAGGTAGAAGCCTGCCTGGTGACGCACTATCACGACGACCACACAGACAGTTTATACCGGCTCAAGAATCAGCTTGGATGTCCTGTTTACTGCCTGGAGAGCATGACGCATATACTCGAGCAGCCTCCGTGCTATGATCTGCCCTGCCTGTCGCCCCATGCGCTGCAAATTGATCGCAGTCTGAAGCATGGTGAGACATGGTGCTGGCATGAGTATCAGATAACAGCTTTCCACTTGCCGGGACAGACCCTTAATCACGGCGGATATCTGGTGCAGGGACATCAGCAGACAATCTTTTTCATTGGTGATTCTTTCTCACCGCTGGGCATTGACGATTACTGTGCCGGCAATCGGAATTTTCTGGCGGAAGATCGTGGCTTTATGTTCTGCCTATCACTGATTCGCCGGCTTTCACCCGATTTTCTGATCAACGCGCATCAGGGTCAGATGTTTTCATTTTCAGAGGAAGCAATAGACCAGATGCTGTCAATGCTGAAGGAAAGAAAGCAATTGCTGGCCGAACTGACACCCTGGCAGGCTCCGGACTTCGCGCTTGATCCTTTCTGGGTGAGGCCAAATCCTTTTGATCACTACACAAAAGCCGGTCATCAGATAATAATTGGACTTGAGTGGACCAACCACAGTGAGATTGAAGCAAGAGGAGAAGCGGAAATTGTTCTGCCGCCGGACTGGCAGGCGGCAAATCAGTCTGCTGCATTAAAATGTGCTGCAAGTGTACCAGCGATGACCTGCGGCCTGACCGTTCCGGCGGTGCCTGGCGAAAGGCCTGATGCTGCTGTCCATTTCAGCCTATGCGTACCGCAGCATGCTGCTGGCATTTATGTGCTGCCGCTGCGAATTACATGGCAAGGACGGTATCTGGGTCAGCAGACCCAGGTGCGGGTCATTGTCGGCTGATGCGTGGCCGGCTGATGCGTGGCCGGCTGATGCGTAGTCAGGATTGGTCGCTGACCACTGACCGTCGAAAAAAAGTCGGACAACAGCCCATTTCTTCCATACCTGAAGATATGCTTTTAGCCAAATGTATAAAATAATGACAAACGAAAGATGAATATATACAATAGAGCTAGGACAGGTATGCAGCAAACATAAGATATTGACACAAAAACAGCGACCGTCAGTCACGTGTTGAAGCGACCGTCGGTCACGCGTTGAATTCAGATCGATCGTGCGCAGTCTCCTTCTAAGCTTCAGGTTCAGGCGGGGAGGGGTCACATCAGATCGATCGCTTCGAGGAGTGTTATTTATGATTATTCAGCAAAACAAAGTTGGTGAAGTCATCTTGAGGTCTGCCAGATCCTATCGTCATCCATTTGCAGATGTGACCGTTTCAGCTCAGATTACAGATCCGGACGGCGATGTTCTTCTAGTTCCGGCTTTCTGGGCAGGCGATGGCGTCTGGAAATTCCGCTATTCATCGGTAAAAACAGGCATTCATCAATACACCACCCGATGCAGTGACCTGGAAAATCCGGGTCTGAACGCGGTAGGCGGATCACTTATGGTTGTGCCTTATGAAGGTGACAATCCTTTATACAAACATGGCGGTATTGTTCGCCAGCAGGATCATCTATATCTGTCCCACCAGGACGGGACGCCTTTTTTCTGGCTGGGTGATACCTGGTGGATGGGGCTGACAACTCGGCTGTCCTTTCCTGAGGGTTCTCGAACATTAACAGCAGACAGAGTAAAAAAAGGGTTTAATGTGATCCAGCTTATCGCGGGCCTTTATCCGGATATGGAACCATTCGATGAACGAGGCGCGAACGAGGCGGGTTTCCCCTGGGATCCGCAGTTTGATTCAGTAAATCCTGATTATTTCAATGAGGCTGACAAGAAAATTGAGCACCTGGCAGAGCAGGGGCTTGTACCCTGTATTGTCGGCTGCTGGGGATTTTTCATGAAATTTGCCGGCAAGGAAGTCATCAAAAAGCACTGGCTTTATCTGATTGCCCGCTGGGGTGCGTATCCTGTTGTGTGGTGCTTGGCCGGTGAAGCCAATATGACCTTCTATGATGACAGCTCTGTGCCGCTGGAGGCGCATTTGAAACAGTCGCGCCAGGACTGGAATGACCTTGCCGAATATGTACATGCGGGTGACCCGTTTGATCGGCTGGTCACCATACATCCCACCAGCAACGGCCATGAGCAGCTCAACGATGATTCACTGATCGGGCTGGACATGCTCCAGACCGGGCACAGCAGTTTTGCATCAATTGTACCAACGATGAAACAGCTGACCGCCGCGCTTGAAAGAAAAACGCATCCGGTTATCGACGCAGAGGTCTGTTATGAGGGAATCTGCAATTCCAGTTACCATGATGTGCAGCGTTATCTGTTCTGGATGAATATTATGCTGGGCGCCTGCGGCCATACCTATGGCGCCAACGGCATCTGGCAGCTCAATACTCGTGAAAAACCCTATGGTGTTTCTCCCCATGGCGCCAAGTGGGGTGATATGCCTTGGGAAGACGCGTATCAGCTGCCCGGATCGTTTCAGCTGGGTGCGGCGAAAAAGTTCTGGACGCGCTTCGAATGGTGGAAATTTGAGAAGCACCCTGAGTGGATTGACAATCCATGTTCTGGTGAAGCCGTCGACGGTTGTTTTGCCGCAGGCATACCCGGTCAGGTTCGCGTGATTTTTCGTCCCTTTATGGGCGGCAGCTTCTGGAACAGTGAACCAATCCGCCATATTGAAGCAGATGTCCAATACCGGGCCATCTACTTCAATCCGGTCACAGGTGAAGAAACCGATCTGGGCCTGATCACGCCGGATGAGAGCGGCACCTGGGTGTCGCCTCGGGTCAATGCTTTTCAGGACTGGATCATAGCGCTGATAGCTGAGGATTTACATTGATTCGTTGATGCCGGAACACTGAGTTATAAGCATCAAGAGATCAGCACCCGTGGTGATAGCTGCAATAAGCGCCCATGACACAGCGATTTCTTTCGCTGCCGCCCTGGTAAACGATCACTTGTGTGCCGCCGGTTACACCAATCAGGTATTTACGTCCCCATCCGTCATCATACGCAATGACAATGACGGTTCCGCTTGAACTGTAATCAAACCACGTTATGCAGCCGCGATAGTGCGCATCTGATAGATCTGACTGATCAGCAGCATAAGTGCTGTTGGTAAGCCGGGTCAGCACAGGTATGGAGACCGACTCTGGATTAACAATTTGATATTCCGCAAACACATCACCGACGCCATATCCGCTGGGATTGACGAAACTTCTTGTTTGAACAGGCGTTGCATCAGCACCTTCAGCATCCGTGAATCGTCCGACATATGAGAAAATGATATTGATTTCGTTCTCTGCAGACCCTTTTTCGCTGATGTCGCTTGATACAAATTGATCATTAAAAAGTGCAAAGTTGTTGGCTGCGATTGAGTTAACAAAATGGATAGTTCCTCCGCTGATACCGCCGGTCTCACTGCTGAATGCTGAGCTTATATTACCGGCGATCGTCGTATTGAGTACATAAATTTCGGCGTCGTTGTAAAAATAGTAATTATTGATGCCGCCTGCTCCGTCAACAGAACGATTGTTGGCGATGGTACAGTTGTTGAGATATAGCCGACCATTATTAACTCCGCCGCCGCCACTGTGGACAGCATCAACAGCGCTGCTTTCACCATAGTAGCCGTTGTCTCCGCTGTCACCATTGTTTTCAGGGATGTAGGCTGGCGCGTGATTTTCCGTAATTGAGCAGCCATCCATGATCATGGTGCTGACATTGACAAAACCCCCGCTAAGCCATCCGGCAGATTCTTTAATCGCAGAGTTCTTCATGATCATTGTACCGCTGTTGTAGACGCCGCCAACGAAAACATCGCTGCTGCCTGACTGAGATATAATAACGTTCTCTATCAAGACATGACCGCTGCTGTTAACAACTGCTGTCTGGTTTCCGCCAACGATATTCAGATTTTTGATGACTGCACTTGTTTCTTCGATTCTGAATAGATGCGAGCCATTAACTTCTGATGTAATGGTATAGCCGTTTCCGTCTATAGTGGTCTGATCAGGCATTTCAACGCCATCTGCCATTGTGAAGTTAACGAGCAGCGTGATCGTACCGCCGCCATCCCTCGCGCAGGCAGCCAAAGCGGCGACAAGGGTACCGCCATCGTCACCACTGCTGTTGCCGACTGCTGTGATCCATCCGACCTCGATCGTGTATTTCCATTGGGCTGTGTATGTAATGTCATTGGCAGGCATGAACGGGTCGATCGCTGGTTCCCAGTGCGTCAGGGTGTAGCCTTCCCGTCTCACATCGGGTGCGCCCAGGGCTGTGCCGAACAGAACCGTTTCTGTCGTGCCCCCGGTACCGCCGTTGGCGTCAAAAGTGAGTGTATAGCTGTTTCGGCTGTAGAACAATTTCAGCGTGATGCGTGTACCGCCGGAAGATGATACTGAGGTCACTGTCGTACTCAGTAAACTGTCATAGGTAAATCCAGTGTAGATCTTGACCACAGTCCCTTCGTCAATCACCAGCGGGTATTCGACCTCGAGAAGCGTAAAACCGCCGCCCAGGTTCTCCTGGTAGTATTCTGCCCGGTAAACGATGCCTGAGTCAGGTATCCAGCTGGCATAAAGCGTTAGATCATGATCTGGCATGGTAGTGAAAGGCGTGGTCGTGAAGGTGAATGGGTTGTTAAATCCCTCGTCAATGTACCAGCCGTCAAATTCAAAACCCATCCATACGATCGAAGGAGGCGCGATATCCGCACCATAGACGACCTTTGATACGAGATCAGGATCATCATTACCCAGTGTAAAAGTCAGCATATAACTGTTGCGCGTATAATAGTACTCCACGACAGTGCTGCCGTCGCCGCTGATGACTGTGGTCTGAGTCGCCGGCGCGGTAAACCCTGAATAATTGTTTACTGCTGGCGTTATGGCAGCCCCGGTCATGCCTGCATGTACCATTGTGTCGTCAGCAACCAGTTCGTATGAAGCCCCGGCCACCGTCTGCTGATAATGCCGGACTGTGTAGGGGGTGTCTGTTCGGGCTGTCCATCTGGCATAAAGCTGAATATTAGCAGCGGGCATGATCGTGGAAGTGTATTCGCTGCCGGTATATTCCGCATTTTCATACCAGCCGCTGAAAATGTAACCAGGGCGGCTGGGCAGAGGCAGTGTCACTTCGCTGCCGTACGCGCCGCTGATCGCGCTGACCATACCGCCGCCCATGCTGTTGAAGCTGATCAGGTAACTGTCCGACAGATTGTCCCAGACCACCTGATAGGTGCGGGTAATCGGCACGGTGGTGAATGACAGAGGCGCGGCATTCCAGTAGATGGTCATGTTTCCTTCTGTGATATCTGTGTCAATTGGCTTGGCAACCATGATCTTGCCGTCTTCGGCGGAAAAGCTGCTGTTCGTGAACACGATCGTAAATGATGTGCTGTTGTATTCCTTTGTTGAGATGACGCCCTCTTTAAGATCCAGCACGCTCATGCTGAACACAGCAGCGGGCAGCTCATAGTTCAGGTTATCGCCTTTCAGGAAAATATCGTTGGTGCTGTCGGTCAGTTCGTAGGCGAAATCATAGACATTGTATCTGGAACCAGCGCTCCACAGTGGCCACTCCTTCTCATACAAGGTGGGGTTGTAAAAATATTTGTTGTCGAAAGCCTGGGCCAGGAAACTGACCTTCAGGTATACTCCCAGTTCCAGATACAAGGCACCTGAAGCCTCGGAGGTCGTCAGGCGATTGACATATCGCAGCTCGTAAAAGAAAAATCCCCACATGCGCACATAGACGCCAGCCTCTGCCTGAATCCCGATGCTTCCCGTTTTCAGGCTAAACAGGCCCATCTCGACTGTCACCAGAATGCCGGCCCGCAGACCAAGTGTACCCATCACATAAAACTGGAACGTGTAGTTTTCATCAATAAGACTTAGCTGGCTGCAAGTAACACTCTTGGAAAACAGCTGCAAAGTGAAAAGATAACGCGTACCATTTTCATAGGCAAAATGACAGCCGAGTGCCAGGTTGACATCAGCGCTGACCACAAAATCGACGGTCAGGCCGCAGACCAGGATATGAAGTGGATCGACAGCCGTTTCCATTTTGAAAATTTCCTGGCTGAAAATCACTACGTAGTCATGATCATTGGCCAGCATCTCACGGTAAAGCTCATAAAACGCTTTCGTTTCCGCGGAAATCGCTTCGCTTTCATAGTTTACCGCGTTCATCATCTCTTTGATCTGGGCTTCGATGTCGATGGAACCCTCAGGAGCAGAGGGGTTCGTGGTGACCGTCACTTTGATGTCGATGCCTGTAAAATTGTAAAGGTCGACGCTGGCGGTCATCCGGTAATCCGAAATATATGGGATAATCCATTTCCATTTCCAGACGGCACCACCGTTAGCTTTGACTGTAATCCGAATTTCTTCAACAAACGTTCCCGATAAATTGATAGTCAGGTTATCGCTGTAAACAATGTCAAAACTTACGGTGACGGCACAGCGCAGACCGCTGTAATCGGCAAAATGTAACAGATCCTTGCTGATCTGGGCATCGACTTGCAGGTTTTTGATCTCAAAACCGGACGAGCTTTGCAGAGAAACTTCTCCCAGCTGCTCTTGGAAACCATCGGTTTGCATCGCAAGGCCAACCAGATAATCAGCTGCTGCCTGGGCAAAGCCGCTTTCGACAGCCTGCTGCTCAATTTCTGCTTCCATAGCAGCAATATCAATATCTTTGGTCATCTGTTCAAAACTTGCATCAAAGGAGGAGTAGAGGTCTATAGCTGCGTAAAGCTCTTCTGCTGAAACATCTTCATATAAAATGATATAGTCGTCGCCGCTGCGTTCTACAAAGACAATGATGCCAAAGCCGATCAGTTCTGATTGTTCACCCAGACTGCCGTCGTAGAAGACCAAATAGTCGCCCGCTTCAACGACGGTACTTGCATCCAGGCCCATTTCGGCATATTCACTGCTTGTGAATGTCATGTTGCTGGCGGCGATGGTGATGGCGTTGTTATATGGATCGCCGTCAGTGTCATGCGACCGGTCAACCGGCAGGACATCTGGAATGAACAGAACATCCTGTGCCTCAGCCGTCTTGAATGTCACTGTTGTTCCATCCACCGCCAGAACTTCAATATAGGCAACATAATCCGAAGAATAGTTTTCATCCGCATCGCGCTGATCGGGATGGGTGCCCACGTAAATAGTCAGTATATCGCCGACAGCAATAGTGTCCGACCCATTGTAGGTGAAAGTACCGTAATCGCCGATATCACTGACATCAATTCCGACATAGGCCAGCGGAACGGAAAGTGCGTTTGTCTGCACACCGTTCACATTCAAATCACTGATCTCACTGACAGGCGTGTGGATGATGCCCGGGTTCAGCTGCAGGTCCAAAATTGTTTGTTTCTGGATCGAAAAGTTGAAGTAACGAACACTTTCCGGCTCACCGGCAAAAGTAAGGGCATCATTCGCCAAAGTCAATATGTACGACGAACCAGGTGTATAACCTTCTGCTGCCGTGACAGTATATGTGCCGTTGGCGCCGGAGACTGAAAGTCCGGCAAAGTCTGTTTCGTCCAGAACCTCCAGCTGCAATGCCAATTTCACGGCATCCGTGCTCATGGTACTGTCGGTTGACAGGACATCAATTGCAAAATCTGCTTCGCGGTCAACAGCGCTGACAGATAAAGCACCATCTCGTTCGCTGATGCCGGAAATCTCCGAGTAACGGGCGTACAGGATCAAGTCTGAAGTGACGATCGTTTCCACCGAAACAGCATTTTGGAAGCTGTTATTGTCAGTATACCAGCCAAGAAAGATGTAACCTTCCCGGTTCGGAACCAGCAGGGTGCCCAGAGGCTGGCCGCTGGTCATGCTGATCGGCGCAACAGTACTGCCGCCGTTACTTTCAAAACTGACACTGACAGTGGATGACAGGGTGAAATGAACTGTATAAGTTTTTTGTACGATCCCATCTCTGGTCTCTTTTGCCGAGACCACAGCGGCTGCTGATCCTGGCAGGCTTTCTGCATTGGTCACAACCACAGATGCGCCTTCGTCATTAACCGCTGCAGTGACGATCGGGATCACGGTTGTCCCTTCTGGAAGGATCACATTGTAGACCAGGATCTCAGGAGAAAAACCTGCTGCGGTTACATCGTCGACCCGCAGATCCTTTAGCGTTGCGTCAGCCGGTGAAGCAAATGCTGTTTTCGAGTAATCTGACCATTTCAGGCGATCATTTTGCACCTTGAGACGGAATTGGTATCTTACGTTATTCGTCAGATCTTTAACAGTGTAAGAAGTGGCTGAAGCGTCATATATAGGTATTGTCTGCCATTTAGTCCCTGCGCTTTTATATTCAAGCAAATACATAATCAGATTATGATCTGTTGTATTTTCATCCCAGCTCAGAATGGCGCAATGGTTATCCGCATCCGCCTGCAGGCCGGTTGGCGGCAAAGGTGCAGCATGATTACTTCTGCTTGCTGCATTAAAAGAAGAACCGGTGAACCCCGCTTCATTTGCGTGGGTCACTATGGTCATAAATGGCGAAAATATTAATATCAGAACAATAAAAAAAGCCAGATTTCTCTTGCTGTTTTTTTCAACAGAATATACATAGACACACCTCGTTTATCATCAAAAACGTCAGTTTAAAGATCGACAGCAACTGAATATCTACGCCGAAATTTTTAAACGAAAGCGTGTTACGGTTACTTAATAAAGCGATGACTACTTTACAAGAAAACTATGTATATAGCTCGATTATATGCGCGATTTTCTAATATGTATATATCATATAATAATGATTCGATGCTAGTTTGACCTTTCAGTGAAAAGCTGTAATTCTGCACTCAATATAGGAGAATAAACAAGCTCATATCAGCGTCTCGAAAATAACCAGAAGAGACATCAGTATAATGAAAATTAAAAACGAGCCGACCAGCAACCCAATCGCTTTAATCACCCGATTGCTGCTTGAAGTAAGCGGTAAATGCATGTGAATATTCTGGTAATTAGCAGCAAAAAACGTCATGCTTAGAAATATAAATAAAACTGTAAAGCGGTTAAGCCATAACGAAAAAACGGAAGCACCTTCCACTTCAATTATTATGCTGAATAGCAAGTAAAGTAAGTAGCCTATGCTGCCGGCAACCATTTTCCAAGGTGTCTTAGATCTAAAACCAGGTGGCATGTAATTTCGACCACTGTTCGAATAAGCCGGCTTATTTTGACCCGATAAAGCTTTCTTTAACTGCGAAATACTGATGTATCGCTGCTCAGGATCAAAAGCGGTGCATTTTCTGATCACACCTGCCAGCCGCCCGATGTACATCTCGTCCCCGATCAGCTTTCCTGTCAGCAGTTCATTGAGCAAAACACCAACCGCATAGATGTCAGTCTGCGCGTTAGAGGACGCAAAGCCGTACTGTTCGGGGGCAGCATAGCCGCTGGTGCCAATTAAAACGGTGTCTTTGCTTTTCTCTTCATGTGCCATTTTTGCGGCATTAAAATCAATCA
>SLHU01000351.1 GCA_007135995.1 Clostridiales bacterium
CTGTACAGACGCGCCGCTCTTGCTTTTTCAACATCGGTCAGGTGATGAAACGCATAGCTGCTGATAATCGCTTCACACGGTTCGGGAAGTATAGGCAGATTTAGAAAATCACCTTTTTCAAATAACAATTCCGGGTATTTTTCAATCGCTTTTTTAATCATGGCCTGATTAGGGTCGATCCCCATGACACGGTATCCTTTTTTGCCTGCCGCCGCGGCAAGATTTCCTGTGCCTGTTCCAAGATCAAGAATAAGCGAACCTGCAGGACGGCTGATCATATCGGTGACTTTCGCTAAAATCTGATCATAACCGGCGAATACTTCATTGTATTCACCATGTGGACTGGTGACTGTTTCATCATAAACATGCGCCCAATCATTGAATATGCTGTCGTATTGGTTAGGATTGTACTGATCCATTTATGTCACCTCATTCATTTGTTTGAGCCCCTGATCCAGATCATTGATCAAATCATCAGCATCCTCTATGCCAACAGAAAGACGGATCAGATTGTCACTAATACCATATTGATTTCTGATATTTGCCGGTATTGAGGCGTGTGTCATAATAGCCGGAAGTTCAACCAGGCTTTCAACACCGCCAAGACTTTCCGCCAGGGCAAAAAGGCGCGTGCTTTCTGTAAACTTTTTTGCCGCGTCAAGGTCTCCCCGCAGGTAAAAAGAAACCATGCCGCCGAAGTCAAGCATTTGCGCCTTGGCCAAGCTGTGCTGCTTGTGCGATTTGAGGCCGGGATACAGCACATGTTTCACGTTATCATGCTGCTCAAGAAACCGGGCTATTTTCATGGCATTTTCAGAATGCGCCCGCATGCGCAGGACAAGTGTTTTAATCCCTCTCAAAACAAGAAATGCATCAAACGGTGAAAGAATTGAACCAACTGCGTTTTGCAAAAACTTCATCTTTTCTGCCATCTCTAATGTTTTTACGACAACAATCCCGGCAACAACATCCGAATGTCCATTCAGATATTTTGTTGCCGAATGCACGACAATGTCAAAACCAAAAGCAAGCGGCTTTTGAAGATAGGGGGTGGCAAAGGTGTTATCACAAATAGTCAGAATCTTATGGGGGCGGGCAATCGCTGCGATTTTCTCCAGATCATAGATCTGCAGCAGCGGATTGGTAGGGGTTTCTACCCAGATTGCTTTCGTTTCAGGCCTGATCGCTTCTCTGAGCTGATCCAGATCCTGAAAATCGATGTATGTCACTTCAAGCGCTGCTGACACTTTTTTAACCTGTTCCAGCAATCGATATGTTCCGCCGTAAATATCGTTTCCGGAAATAATATGGGCACCTCCGCCCAGCAGATCCAGCACATTTGAAGTAGCTGCCAGACCAGATGCATAAGCGAATCCGGCAACGCCATCTTCCAGTTCTGCCATGCATTTTTCAAGCGCGTCTCTGGTTGGATTTCCCGATCGCGAATACTCATATCCCTGATGAACACCAGGGCTTTTTTGAACAAATGTAGAAGTTGCATAGATTGGCGTCATAACCGCACCAGTTGTCGGATCTGGTGCCTGGCCGGCGTGAATAACCTGCGTGGAGATTTTTTGCTGATCAGATTTCATAGTCATGCTCCATTTCGATAAAGCCTTTATCTTTCATCCAAGCATCGTTATACATCTTTGACATATACTTTTCGCCGCTATCACAGACAAATGTCAGTATATTTTTCTTTTCCTTCTGTTCACGAGCATATCTGACAGCTGCCGCGATAAGCGTTCCTGTGGATGAACCAGCCAGAATACCTTCATTCTTCAGCAGCTCTCTGGCCGTCAGAAAGCTCTCCTGATCAGTTATCGAAAAAGCGTGTTTTACCTTCGAGAAATCCACCATAGATGGGACAAAATCCTCTCCGATACCTTCTACATACCAGGAACCTGGCTTTGGCAGCGGTTTGTTCTCAGCATAGCTTTTTAGTATGGATCCGGCAGGATCGGCCAGGATGAGCTCAATATCCGGCTTAACTTTGGCAAAATAACGGGTCAGCCCGGTTACCGTGCCTCCTGAACCAACACCCACAACGATGGCATCAACCTGATGCTTCATCTGTTCCCAAATTTCAGGTCCTGTGGTTTTCTCGTGAGCCAGAGGATTATCCAGGTTATTGAACTGATCAATATAAAACCCGTTCGGCATAGAATCAGCGATCGTCCGGGCATAATCCTGATAATAAGCCGGATGGCCTTTTTCTACATCAGATCGGGTCATAACCACTTCGACGCCCATCGCCTTTAACAGATTAACCTTTTCGTCGCTCATCTTGTCAGGAATAACTAAAAGAAGCGGATAACCCTTGCGGGCCGAAACCAGGGCCAGCCCAAGTCCGGTATTGCCAGCTGTGGCTTCGATGATGGTATCGCCAGGTTTCAGATCGCCTCTTTTTTCAGCGCCTTCAATCATAAAAAGCGCCATTCTGTCTTTTATTGAACCGCCCGGATTTCGATTTTCAAGTTTAAGAAACAAATCACAAAGCCCAGTGTCAAAGCAACTCGTTTTGACAACTGGTGTATGACCAATCAAGTCTAAATATGATTCAAAAAGATCATTCATAGTATCCTCCGTCTTATATCCTAGTTCTCCTATAATTATAGTAGGAATAAA
>SLHU01000356.1 GCA_007135995.1 Clostridiales bacterium
ATATTAATTTTTAAGAGTCAACCGGGAAAACATTTTTCCTGAAGTTGTATTAGAATGACAACCGTGATCTGCTGTATGACACTTGATTTAGATGGATGATGATAGGATAATGAATGAAACCAGTTGGAAATAGAACCTGGCAGCAGATAAGAAAGAACGGGTGTGAGACAAGGTGACCGCAGCAAATCCAGCAAAGGCTATTGGCCGCAAAAAATCAGGTGTCAGGATTATACTCATTCTGATCCTTTTCTCATATCTCTATTTATTTTCACCGTTACTTGCTTTTTATGATGTAACGGAGGCGGAAACGGTCCGTGAAGCAGATAGTTATCAGCCATCCTTAGAAATATCACACTCTGCTTATTCAGCGATGGTTGTTGAAACAGGACGTATGCGCAGCCTTTATGAGCAAAACAAGCAGGTTAGACAGAATATTCCTGCTGCTTCAAAAATCATGACAGCCCTTATTGCCTGCGAACGACTGTCGATGGATACGCAGGTTACAATCAGCAGTATCGCAGCAGAATCTGAATCAAATGCGACTCCTTTTGATGGTATTATGCTGGAGACTGGTGACAAATATGCGCTCGAATACCTGCTGCTGCGCCTGCTCTTTTACGATTCGGATGCTGCCGCGATTGCCATCGCTGAGCAAATCAGCAATGTTGAGGAAACATTTGTTGAGTTGATGAACACAAGAGCTTCATCACTTGAGTTGAACCATACCCTGTTCCAGAATGTGACAGGTGCGCCCGTTTATGAATTCACACCTGGTGATCCAATTCCAGATCAGCCACCCCTTGCAGATCATTCTGAAAGTCTGCTTTTGCAGTATACAACAATGTCCGATTTTTCGCGGCTGGCAACCATAGCCTATCAGGACTCTAATTTCGCACGCCTGATCAGAAAAGACAGTGAGTTGATGATAATTGATGGCCAGCGGCTGGTCTCTATGCAAAATCAGATCAGCTCAGCCTGGACTTTATCTGAGCAGCGCATACACGGCGCCTTTTACAGTGCCAAGGGCGGTTTTGCGTCAATGGCGGCATTTGGCAGATTTAATGACATTGATATTGTGGTGACAACAGCAGGCGGCCAGACAGAAAGCCGCATATCTGATCTTCTCACAATCCTGGATGCCTGCGAGGAGCACTATATTATGGACACGCTTGTTGAATCGGGCGCTCGTTTTACTGGTGATCAGGAGCAGACAACAGATGGGGAGACATTCGGCCTTGTGTTCAGAAAAACGGTTTATTATGTCAGACCTGTCGATGATAGTTTTCTTGAATCAACTATCAGATATGTATCCTTTGGTCCCCATAACCGGCCGATTCAACGCAGTATGACTGTTGGCCAGGTTATTTTCCAGCTGAAAGACGGCACATCGATCGCGGTTGATGTAGGGCCTGACAGGCAGATACTGTCAGATATAACCATCCTTGATCATGCGCTCACCCAGATGCAAAACAATCCAAACTTAACATTATTGCTTTTTGTTATTTTCAGCTGCCTCATTCTGATAATGCTGTGGCATGTTGCCCGGCAATCGTATCATATTTTCAAGCTGCTGAGGCTGATTCATATCGAGAAGCGGTTAAGATAACTACGGCATCTTTTTCTTCAGTTGATTATAACTCTATAACTTTTACCAGCCGGCATATCGAGCTTTCTGTTTTCTGAAGATGTATGGCGCTGTTTTGCGCCCGATTAAAAAGGTTGTGAGGTGCATATGACATATGCATTCCGGACCAGGACACTGCTCAATGATTGTGAGCAAACAGCGGCAGACCTCACTTAATCCAGCGGCTCAGACGAAGCTGGTAAAAACGCATCAGCAAAGTCAGACCCCAGTGGTAAAGAAGAATGACAATCTGAGAGAACAAAACGATGCCAGCAGCAAATATCCATCCAAATCTTTCCCAGAATACTTCAAACGATGGCTGTCCAGTCAGCAAAGCCGCCGGCCAGATTAAAGCATTGGCACCTGCCAGTTTCATAACCCAGGCAGTTTTTGCCTTGAAGTTTTTTTCTGACAAGGCACGCCAGACAGGGAACAGGCCAAAGAAAAAGATAAAAGGCCATCCGCTGGAAAGTCCCGGCCAGGCCAAACTGAGCAAAGAAGCTGCCAGATAAAGCCAAAATCCCTGCCTGATACCATATTCAAAAATAATGATTGAAATGAAAAGTGAAGATAATGAGTAAAGACCGATTTTCGCTGTGGGGGATATGCCGGCAATAAAAAGTGTGATCAAGATTAATGCTGTGATCAACCCGGAAATTGTAATTTGACGCGTTCTTGTTTTGCGGTCTCCATACTGCCGGCTGAACGGATCCCTTTGATCAGCAGCAGCCACAAAGATCACCACCCAGACAACCACAGCAGGCATCCGCACAACAAAGACAACTCAGCGCGTTGCAAATATCAGCGCCTGCGCCGCCGCTGCGCTGCTCATAATATGGCCTTCCTTGCTGCCATTGCTGCCGCTGATGATCCTGCCACTGACGCTGCCGCCATTGCTCCTGACTTTGATCTGCCTGCGGCTGCGTACCGTTTGGTTGTCTTGCAGCTTTCAGGAGCGTGTTATACGCCTCATTCACTTCCTGCATTTTCTCCTTGGCAAG
>SLHU01000307.1 GCA_007135995.1 Clostridiales bacterium
AAAACTTCTGCCCGATCGTCTGAACCTGCCGACATAAAAGATGAACGCAGCAGGGCAAGACTGGCTTTGCCGGTATTTGGCACGATGCGTTGTATAGCACAAAGAAAATAGATCCAGAAACGGTCGCGTTGATTGTCCTCCTGGTCAAGCGAAAGCCAGGCTGCGTTTTCACGATGATGTTCCAGCCACATTCTGGCCAGAGTCGTTTTACCATAGCCTGCCGGCGCGGTGATAAGCAACAGCCGGGGAGAGAATCCGGTGTCAGACAAAAAAGCCTGATCGAGCTGGTCAATCAGCTGCGGTCTGCTCATGGTTCTGGTGGCAATCGGGGGCAGACTGATTTTTATCTTGAGGATGATTTCTTTCAAAACAGTCTCTTTCGTTAAATGATGGTCAACGGGCAGCCTCGCAATTACCTCTTCATTCTAGCAAGGATCAGCCTGTAAATAAAGAAATTCGCAACTATTTTCTGAATATACAAATAAACCCTGGTTGGCGCACATTCAAACGTGTTGCGCTAACCAGGGTTTTGAGAGACTCCATCAAATAATAACTTCATCGGCTAATAAGCCAGGAATAAGTAAATCTTCAGACAGGAGCGGTTCTATGCTCAGTATTTTGAAAGAGACAGTACTTTTTCATAGCCAAACAGTTCATCTCTTTTCAGCTGACCTGGTTTTAGCTCAATTTCTTTCTTTTCTTTCATAGCTTTGATAAAGGCGTCAGCGAAGGTTTGAGAATCAATCTGTTTGCCCGTCTCTTCCAGTATCGATGTTGACGGCTCTACCAGCTTGTCTTTAACCTCGGGCGGTGCCCAGACAACCTTGAACATTTCGTCTGTATTAACAGGCCCGATAAAGATCAGCGCATTTACCATAATCAGGTTCTCAATTTCAGAGACCAGCACCGTCGCAATTTTCCTGCCGCCGACTCTGATACCGCCGCGGTGTTTATACCAGGCGTCGACACCAAATGATTTCAGTGTTTCTACAATCATCTCACCCACATCGCGGAAAGCGGCTTCAGGTGATTCAAATTGTTCATGATCGGCCACAAACTGTACGTTCATCGTTGACTCCGGGCTGACTGGAATCACCGTACGCTGACCGGTGAGGATCACATGTTCCAGAGTGGGGACATCTTCACGGATCTCATTGATCAGATTGGCGAAATTCGTCAGGCAGATAATCGCTTTAGCACCACTGTCATTGAGAATATGGGTGATTTCACGCCCTTTATACATGGTATTAAACGGAACAGCGACGCCGCCCAGTTTCTGAATGCCAAGAAAAGAATAAACAAAATCAGGTGTATTCGGCAGCATCAGCGCCACGCGGTCGTGCGGCCGGATGCCAAGATCCGTCAGCGCATTCGCGACCTTGTTGGCGTTCTCGTCGAGCTCACGATAGGTGATCGTCCTGCCTTCATAATGAAGCGCGTCTTTGCGCTTATATTTTTTGACAATGACATTTAATAATTCCGGAATATTCTGTACGTCACGCACGAGTATCCTCCTTCTCAATCAGGCGTTCATCCTTGCTGTCTTCATCGCGCAGTTCCCGGCGCAGTACTTTTCCTGTCGCACTTTTGGGCAGCGCTTCAACAAAAGCAATCGCACGCGGCATTTTATAATCCGCAAGGTTTTCTGAGCAGAAATCGAGCAGTTCTCTGGATGACAACTCCGCGCCTGCTTTCAGCACTACAAAGGCCTTGACGGTCTCTCTTTCGCGCTTATCAGGCACTGCGACAACCGCTGCTTCTTCAACCAGCGGATGCAGCATGATCACTTCTTCAACTTCACGCGGGGAAATATTAAACCCGCTGCGAATAATCAGGTCTTTTTTTCTGTCGGTTATAAAAAAGCATCCGTCATCATCACGATATCCAAGGTCTCCGGTTCGCAGCCAGCCGTCCTTGAGCACTTCATTGGTCGCTTCCTCATTTTGCCAGTAACCTCTCGTGACCATTTCGCCTTTTATAACGATTTCACCTTCCTGGTTATCCGGCAGCTCATTGCCTTCATCATCAATCACCTTCATGCTGACACTTGGCGAGGCCGGGCCAATTGATCCTGCTTTGTACAAGCTGCCGGTTTTATTCAGACTGACAGCTGAAGTGGTTTCCGTGAGTCCGTAACCTTCCGCGATCTGGGTCTGGAACACCTTCATGAATTCATCGATGACTGACCTCGGCAGTGGTGCGCCGCCTGAAACACAAAGGCGCAGACTCTTGGGGATCTCGCGGTTTTTACCCCTGGCCAGCTGCAGTATATGCATATACATGCTGGGCACCGCGATCAGGACAGTTGCATTCACATCGCCGACATTACTGAAAAGCTTCATGGGGCTGTACTGCGGGATCAGAGACAGCGAACAGCCATTGCTCAAACCGCAGACCAGCCCGTTTGCCAGGGCATAGACATGGTACAGCGGCAGTACAATCACAATCCGGTCTTCCTGGTACATGGGCATAATCTCATCCACCATGCTCACCTGAGCGACAAAGTTCTTGTGGGTCAGCGTCACCCCTTTTGGCTTACCGGTTGTACCGGATGTGTAAAGCAAAACGGCGGGGTCTTCTCTGTCACTTTTATATTCCTTAAACTTTCTGGATGCGTTTTTCAG
>SLHU01000315.1 GCA_007135995.1 Clostridiales bacterium
CAGAGGGGCTAAGCTTAGTCATCGTGCAGACTCCTCTGCTCCTGCATCAGGATCTCAAGCTTATCCCTGCTGATATCCCCTTCCATCGGGCCTAGCTTCATCACGTTAAGCGCGCCGGCAGCGGCTGCCATTTTGCCTGCCTCAAGTAATGATCTGCCTTCCAGCAAACCGCACAATAAGGCTGCATCAAAACAATCGCCTGCACCTGTCGGGTCAATTTGCGTAATCTGAAATGGCATAATATCAACCTGATCATTTCGGTTATAGATCGTACTGCCTTCTTTCCCTTTTTTCAACGCAACTACTTCCAGTTTCCTGTTTTTAAAAAGTTTCTTAATGCCATCTTCAACTGTCTCCATACCCGTAATCATTTTGAGTTCATCGATGCCAGGCATCAAGACAGAACAGTTTTCCAAAACATCTCCCAGAACGTTTTCAATGGCTCTGCCTTTTAGAAGTTCAGGCCTGATGTTCGGGTCAAATGATATCTTAGCGCCGCAATGAGCAAATCTGTGTGCTGTGTTGATGATCCTGTCGCGGAAAGAATCACTTATCATGAGTGAGCACCCCATGATGTGAAAATATTCTGGTGCATGAATGTTTTCAGGATCAGCTATTTCAGGATGCACAGCCGGTGTGTGATTGATATGATAGATGAATTTTCGGGAACCATCTTTGAAATAAGTAACAAAAGCGACAGCAGTGGCACTGCTGTCGTCTTCGTAAACATAATCAATATTGACGCCGTCTTTACGAAGGCGGTCAAGGATATTTTTGCCAAAATCGTCTTTGCCGACGCCCCCTATGATGCCTGATGTGTGTCCGAGGCGGGCAGCTGTGTCAATAAAAATAGCCGGTGCACCGCTTGGAAAAGGCCCCACAAACTCAGCTGGCTCATCTAACCGCATATCATGTCTCGGACGCATCATTTCAACAAGCATTTCACCCATCGTCCAGATTTCACACATAACCTAACCCTCAATCGACTGCAGAAACAGGCGGCTGATCAGCGCAGCGCCAATATGATTCGGGTGAATCCGGTCTCCGGAAGCAACATAAGCGTGATAATGCTTCAGAAAACGGTCAAATCCGAGTTGCGTATCAACAAAAATCGCGTCATGCGCGGCGGCGATATCACGGCATATCTTACCATACTGATCCATTTGCATACGCATCGGATCTTCAAGACAAGGTTCTATCATATAAGGAGACATAATCACCAGACCATCCAGGTGCGGCCGCATCTTGGCAACACGGTTTTTCATCAGATGCTGGTATTCATCAGGCAGCACATGGGACTCCGGCCGCAAAGGTGCGTCAAACTGGCGCCACACATCATTGATGCCAATCATCATGACCAGCCAGTCCGGCTTGAGATCTGCAATGTCAGTTTGCCAGCGAGCATCCAGATGCCGCATGGTGTCACCGCTCACACCAGTATTGAGTACGCGTATGTTTTTCTCAGGGTACGCAATGTGAAGATAACCATCAATCAGCTGGACATAGCCATTGCCAAGGCCGCCGGCACTCTCGCCGACCGGGCGGGTCCGCCCGCAATCTGTGACTGAATCACCGGTAAATAAAAGTCTGGTCTTATCTTTGAGCAGCATGAATCCTCCTGTGCCGGCACTTGATGCGGCTGGCATCGACCTGTTTAAATGCAATCATTAAGGTGTTTTCACTGGTAAGAGAATAGCAAAGCCATCAATAATAATCAAGACAGCAAAGGGGATTGTCAACAGGTTATCATTATGAGTCTGGACGGATCAGCCTGTGCCTGACTGTGATGATTAATCCGGACAAAAGAAGCGCGGCAGCAAACAGCGCCAGCATTCCCGCTGTATTTTGAAGTAAACCAGGATAAGCCAGCAATGCTATAGCCAGAAAAACCATGACAGTGCCTGACATCAGTTTTAATCTCAGTCCGCTTTTGACACTGATTTTTATGGATTTCCGGGTCATCAAGGTCAGAATCACCAGGCTGATTTCTATCAGCAGATAGGTGACGATATAAATGAAAACATGCATCACAAAGAGCATGCCGCTCAGTTCTTCTTCTCTGGCCAGACCTGCCCATAAAACTGGAAAACCTGCTGTACAGGGTAATTCGATAATCGCTGCGCCGGCTGCGAAAACAAGTGTCATCAGGATTAAAACCGGCCAGGATTGTTCATAACGAAAGTCTCGCAGCCGTTTAGCCAGCCGCATTTTGTTCTGACTGGATATTGACCAGGTGAATTTGCTTTGACGGCCAAAAAAATCTTTAATATTCACGAGCGCGTAGCATAGCGCGGCAAGGGCGATCACCACTCGAATCACTGTCAGATGTGAAGCAAGTTTAAGTCCGGAAAAAACACCAACAATAAACAGACCATAAATGATACCGGTGACGATCAGGAAAACTGCACTGACCCCTGCTATTTTCGGTCGTGAGCGCAGATGAACGATCATGGCAAGCAGAAGCGTCAGCACCCAGATTGAACAGGGATTAAGGCCATCAACAGCGGCGATCAGAAACGTTGACAAGAGCAAAGGATGTCGGGTTGAACTGACAGTTCCGAAAAAGCCCAGATCAAAATCTGAAGAAACCCTTGCTTGATTGAAGGTGTCACTTTC
>SLHU01000300.1 GCA_007135995.1 Clostridiales bacterium
CACTGATCGACTGTACATGCAGGTACTATCTGAAAAAACCAGACGAGTTGACAGCAGGTCAGATGGAGGAGACTTTGTATCAGTTCATTTCCAGCGGACTACTTATTTAGTGAGGATTTTACATGAATAAGCCGACCTTGTTACTACGGTTTCTGGAAGGAAGCCGTCTGACTTATCTTGCAGCAATTTTTGCTGTGATCGCCAATGTTGCCCTTTCAACCATGATTCCTATGATCATAAAAAACACCATTGACAGTGTTTTCGGTTCGGAATCACTGTCAATGCCTGTCTGGCTGGCCAATTTGATTGAAGCAAATGAAGGGCTTGATTTCGTCAGGCAGAATTTATGGGTTCTGCTTGTGCTTTTGCTGATGTTATCAGGTTTGCAGGGGCTGTTTTTGTTCTTGCGTGTTAAATTATCGGCCATAACAAGCGAACGCTCATCTAAAAGAATGCGGGACCGGCTTTACAGTCATATCCTCAGACAGCCTTTTGACTATCATGTAAAAGCTCAGACGGGCGACTTAATCCAGCGCTCAACGTCAGACATCGAAACAGCGCAGAATTTTGTTGCTAATCAGTCTGTTGAAGCCTTTTCAATCATCCTTCAGGTCATTTTCGTTACTGCATTTATGTTGACAATGAGCCCGCGCTACACAATCATTACCGTATTGCTGATTCCGCTCGTCCTGATTCTGACCGTCCGTTTCTTCAAGTCTATGATGACAGTCTTTCTGGAAACTGACGAGTCGGAAGGCATCATGTCAACAACCCTTCAGGAAAGCCTGACAGGCGTACGTGTTGTTAAAGCTTTCGCGGCGCAGTCTTTTGAAATGGAAAAATTTGACCAGACAAACAAAGCGTATCGCGACAATATCATGAAAATCGTTCGACTGATGGCTAATTTCTGGTCTTCAACTGATTTTCTCTGCATGCTGCAATTTGCCGCTGTCATTGCAGCAGGTGCCTACATGGTCGCCACGGGCTCATTGACACTGGGGGTCATGGTAGCGTTTATAACTTATGCCGGCATGCTCATCTGGCCGATTCGCGGATTGGGACAAATGATGGGGTTTATGGGCCAGGCATTTGTTGCGCTGACGCGCATACAGGAGATTCTGGAACATCAACCTGAATCATATGATGAGGGCAGACAGCCTGCTGATCTGAAAGGCCATCTTGTTTTTCGCGATGTTCATTTTGGCTACACTAAAAACAAACCACTTCTGAACGGCATAACATTTGAAGTGGCACCAGGGACAACGACAGCGATTTTAGGTGCGACAGGATCTGGCAAGAGCTCACTAGTTCACCTGCTGCTTCGTCTTTATGACTACCAGGCAGGCTCCATAACAATTGACGGGATTGAACTAAGTGAAATCAGCCGCAGATGGATCAGAAAGCATATCGGTATGGTGCTTCAAGAACCGTTTTTGTTTTCTCGATCTGTCCTGGACAATATACGTGTGGCCAGCCCCGGATCTGACGATGAAGCGGTCCTGAATGCAGCACGGACAGCTTGCCTGGATGAATCAATTGAATCGTTCGAGCAAGGATACGAGACGATGGTGGGCGAACGCGGTGTAACACTCTCAGGCGGACAGCGGCAGAGAGTGGCCATCGCAAGAACCTTGCTCCGTAAAGCACCGGTACTTATTTTCGATGACTCCCTGTCAGCCGTTGATACTGAAACTGACGCAGCCATAAGAACAGCCTTGCGGGAAAGAAAAGAGAAGACGACAACTTTGATTATTTCTCATCGCATTGCCACGTTATCTGAAGCGGATCAGATTCTGGTGCTTGATCGCGGCAGCATTATACAAAGCGGATGTCATGAGTCGCTCATCAAGCAAGAAGGTCTTTACAAAAAAATATGGGAAATGCAAAGCAAGCTGAATGAGATTGCCTGAGTTGGTTTTATTCAGCATCTGTGATATAGATCGGTGATATTTATGCAGTTACAAGAACAAGAATATAGTAAGAGATTGGATTTGAAAGTCTGGCGGCGGCTGTTCTCTTTTGTTATGCCCTACAGGCGGCTGTTGCTGACGCTCATACTCCAGATGGTTTTTATCGGTATGCTGGAAGCTGTGATCCCGCTGTTCAGCCGCTACGCCATTGATCAGATTGCTCTGACGGGTCAGACACAGCGGCTGATCCCCTTCGCGGTTGTCGCATTAGCGGCTATTACACTGCAGGCAGTCAACATACGCTTCATGATCCTGACTGCAGGTAAAATCGAGTGCCATGTTCCGTATGATATCAGAAACAAAGCTTTTGAACGTCTGCAGGCAATGCCGCTGGCCTATTACGACCAGACACCTGTCGGCTGGCTGATGGCCCGGCTGACATCCGACTGCAGAAGACTTGGTCAAACTTTGTCATGGAATATCGTTGACCTTTTCTGGTCCTTGTCGATGATGGTCCTGGCTGCTGTTTTTATGTTGATTCTAAATGTCAGGCTGGCACTGCTCGTCTTGCTGACGGTGCCGTTTCTGGCATTGATCAGCTTCTATTTTCAAAAACGGATCTTATTTAACTTCCGTAAAGTCCGTAAGTTCAACTCGCATATCACAGCTGGATTCAATGAGGGTATTACAGGTGCCAGAACGATAAAAACACTTGCCATAGAAAACACGATGCAAGACGAGTTTCAAAAGACAACCAGTGACATGCGAAGCTTTTCAGTCAGAGCCGCAACAATCTCTGCCCTTTATACACCGCTGATTCTGCTCCTTGGTGCTCTTGCAACCGGGCTTATCATCTGGCGCGGCGGCCTGAGACTTGAGACCGGTCTTGCGGACAGTATCGGTTACGGTACGCTTGTTGCTTTCATTTCCTATGCTGTTCAGTTTTTTGAACCGGTCAAGCAATTCGCACGTGTTTTTACAGAGCTGAATTACTCACAAGCATCTGCTGAACGTGTTATGTCCTTGATTGATATGGAGGCTGATATTAGGGACACAGATGACATTGAACGCACATATGGTGATATGCTGCATTCTAATCGTGCACAGTGGCCAGACTTTCAAGGTGAAATTGAGTTCCAGGACGTGACCTTTCGCTACAAAGAAGGGGAAAACATTCTCGAACACTTCAATTTGACAATCAGAGCTGGTGAAAAACTGGCGATTGTGGGTGAGACAGGTTCAGGAAAAACAACGCTGGTCAATCTGGCCTGCCGCTTTTATGAACCAACCGAAGGCAGAATACTGGTTGACGGCATCGATTACAGGGAGCGCCCGCTGCTGTGGATGTACGCAAATCTTGGCTATGTTCTGCAGGAACCTCACCTGTTCAGCGGTTCTGTACGAGACAACATCACATATGGGCGCAGCCATATTCCGTTTGAGGATATTGAGAAAGCAGCGCGGATCGTTAACGCACATGACTTTATTATTGAACTGGAACAAGGTTATGATACAGATGTCGGCGAACGCGGCAGTCGTCTTTCCACCGGCCAGAAACAGCTGATCAGTTTTGCCAGAGCCATTCTTTCGGATCCGGGGATGTTTGTTCTTGATGAGGCGACCTCTTCTGTTGACACTGGAACTGAAAACTTAATCCAGCAGGCCATGAAGCAGGCGCTCAAAGGCAGAACCAGCCTGATTATTGCACATCGGTTATCAACCATCCGATCAGCTGACAGAATACTGGTTATCGACAAAGGAAAAATTATTGAAGAGGGTGATCAAAAAGAGCTGCTGCGGCAAAAAGGTCATTACTGGCGGCTTTATACGAGTCAGTTTCTTGAAGAACAGGCACATCAGCTTCAGACAAATTAAAATACATGATATGATAGGGCTGGCACATATGTGCCGGCTTTTTCAGGCGGCGCATCCTCTGCCTTTTTGAGCATGAATGCATCATCAGGAGGAAAATCTCTTTATGCGATACAAAAACAGACATCAGTTATATGAATCTGCCTGTCGCGGTGCGGCAAACAGCCGGATGATATATCTGTTCGATTCGATCAGCCATACACCGCTGGTCAATCACACTAAGGTGAGCATATGGATGTTCAAACACTGACATACCTGGCCAGGTATCCATTGATTATCTTGTGCGGGCTGTTCATCTGGCCGGTATTTCGTATCAGCTTTTCTGAACTTCGGTATGTCATGCGGAAACGTGCGACTCCGGTTCAGAATTTTTTCCTGCTCGCTGAAACAGATCATGGACCGAAAACAGGCAGTCACAATGATTTGCGCGGGTTGGCGCTTTATACGACAACTTTTCTCGGACGATCAAAAACGTGCGACATACGGCTCACCAGAAAAGATTTTTCCAGACGTGAGGCTGTGATCTACTTGTATGATGGGTTATGGTTTGTCCGCCCTGCTCACCACCTCAGCCAGCTGAAACTGAACGGTCAAGATGTAAATCACCCCACTCACCTGCAAAACAAGGACATCATATCTTTATCCGATCTTTCTTTCACTTTTATTGATGAGCGCGTTCTGACTGATCAGGATCAACCTGTTGCCGCAACAGAACCATCCGATAAGCTTTCGGATTCTGCAGTCAGAAGACTGTCTTCTGCCAGATTTGCTGTCATGCTTTTTTCACTGTCTGCCTGTGTGCTTACTTATTTACTGATACCTCCTGAACTAAAGTCGTTTCGTCAGATAACCGCAATATTTCTGATTGGCTGTCTCGTCTTGTTTCAGGTTGTTTCCCTTGTTATGAAAGCAAGTCTGAAGCGCTACGATGAACTATTAACCTTGTCCTCACAGTTTCTTGCTTTCACAGGCCTGATGCTGCAGATCCGTCTGGCAATGGACACGTTGCCTCGTGAACTGCCGGAAACTGAAATAGCCTCAATAACAGCTTTGCTTCTGTCCGATCTGCTGCCTCAGGCAGCCAGCCTGACAGCTGGTTTATTGTTGCTGCCTGTCATCGCTGTTTTTACGGCAAGAAGCAGACTTCTTGAGCCACTCTCATTGATTTGTGTTGTCCTGACGCCCCTTCTGCTGATCCTGACACTCATCTTCGGATGGGGTGCAGAGACACACGGGGCGACTTTGTGGATCAATATCGACGGGCTTTCAGTCCAGCTGACCGAGCTGGCAAAAATCAGCTTTCTGATTGTTCTGGCTAGTATTTTCAAACATCGGCCGCCACTCAGAACTCAGCTTTTTTTTGCTGTATGGGCAGCCTGCAACATGTTTTTGATCATGCTCCTGCCAGATCTGGGTCTTGTGATGGTACTTCTGCCCACCACATTAATTGTCTATGTTGTGATGACATCTTCGTATCTTAATGCAATACTGATGCTGCTTGGAAGCTCGGTGCTCAGCGGACTTGCCTACAGTTTTTTCCCGCATGTACAGCGCCGACTCGCCGGCTGGACAACCCTCTGGACAGAAATCAATGATAATAACCGTCAGATTGTGTATGGTCTGCAGGCAATTGCCAGGGGAGGCCTTCTTGGCAGAGGACTTGGCAACGGCAGCCCGGGCGGCATTCCGCTGGCGTCATCAGATATGATTTTTTCAATTGTCGGTGAAGAACTGGGCTTTCTGTTTGGCGTCGGCATTGTTATCATCTTCATGGTTTTCTGGATGCGGTCAGCCAGAACAGCTGTCATCGCTCAGGATGGCTTTTCGTCCAGTCTTGCGCTCTCTGCGGGAACGCTTATATTTTTTCAGGCATTTGTTGTCATTACCGGAGTAACCGGACTGCTGCCTTTAACTGGCAAGACAGTTCCGCTTCTGGCCAAAGGCGGCAGCTCTGTTGTTTCTGTTTTTTTGCTTATAGGACTGTTAATTGGTCTGGCCGGCAGAAATCTGGGAACCAAACGCAAGTAGAAAGGAGAAAGCAAAGAGCGAGGGTTGCCTGACGCAAATCCTCCTCCTTCACTTTCGCAAAAAAGAAGGGGCTTTTGCTATCACACATATGAAAACATTACTGCGCAATATTAAGATCATTTTCGTCTTCTTCATTCTTCTTTCCGTTTTTTTTCTCGGTGGTCTGAGCATACAGCTTTATCGCAGCCAGACCCGTCTGGCGGTGGCTGCGGGTGAAAACAAAGAGGCGTTGAAAGCAAGATATGCCAACGCCGGCAATATTTTATCGGCTGACGGTCAGCTGCTGGCTTACAGTGAAGACGGACAAAGGTTTTATCATCAGAGCCCTCAGACGGCAGCTGCCATGCTTCACCTGGTAGGTGACTACACACATCACATCGATCAGACGATAGAATCCAGGTATCAGCGTGCGCTGACAGGCACTCAGCGCCATTTTTTTCACCAGCTGCTTTTAGACGTACAAGGACTGGGGCTCCAAGGTGATACCCTCACACTAACAGCAGATGCCGAACTTAGCCAATACGCCAGTGAGCTGCTCACAGGCAGTCACGGGGCCATTGTGATGATAAACTATCAGACAGGCGCCGTACTTATTGCTGTCAGCCAGCCCTCAGCCAGTCCAGAATCCGTGATCAGCTGGGAGGGATTTGCAGACGGTTCGCTTTTCAACCGCGCTTTCAAAGGCCAGTACGTTCCAGGTTCGGTCTTCAAAATTATGACAGCAGCTGCCTGGCTTCAAAGTGAACATACCGATACCAGTTTCGAACAAACCTGCTCAGGTGAATCGACCGTTGGGCCTGATGGTGCCAGTGAGACGGGTGATGGTCACGGCCGGGTCAATCTGGAGAGCGCATTTTCGCTTTCGTGCAACATTTATTTCGGAGCAGCCGGCGTTCAAGCGGGCGCTGATGCCCTGCGACAGACAGCAGCTGAAGCACATTTCAATCAGCAGATCACAGCAGGGGCAATTGAGCTGCCATCGGGACGCATCAGCCTTCCTGATGCTCCTGAACCGTTGTCCTGGGCTGCAATCGGGCAGCCGTCAGCGCAGGGCATCATTACAATGACGCCTCTTCACATGGCCATGCTTGCTGGCAGCATCGCTCATGAAGGGACTGCCATGAAACCACAGCTGATCTTATATCGCACAGATCCGTCTGGTCATCAATTTGATTTCCTTAAACCGGAAAAGCAGGCACAGTATCTGCCGGCTGCTGTTGCTGCTTCACTTGATTCCCTGATGCAGGAAGCGGTTCGATCGGGAACAGGCAGGGCGGCTTTGGTCCCAGGACTCGTAACAGCCGGCAAGACAGGTACTGTGCAGCTGGATCAGCAGGCAAACAACGCATTATTTGCAGGCTACATCAAAGATGAACGTCTGCCGCTGGCCATAGCTGTAGTGGTTGAACAAGGCGGTTCCGGTGCTCAGACTGCAGCACCCATTGCCGGCGCGCTTTTTTCTGCTGCAGCTGAAAAATATATTGAAGAGTAGAGCACTCTTGAAATCAGATTGTAAGAAGCACCCTGTCAATTTCCTTCCAGTGCCCAATCAACGATGATAACGCGTGTATGAAGATATGTTAGAATAGGTCTAAGAGACCAGAAACACCGGCAGAAAATAAGTCAACGACACCACCTGAACCGAAATATTCAGATGGATTTAAGGAACAAAATGTTCTTTTGATAAAAATGACTGCCATTTTTGAAAGGAGGCTGCATCTGATGCCAGCTGCCGGTTACAGCAGCAGTGCACAGTGCGCAAAACAGATGGAAAAAATTGCTTTTTTTGCTTTCAGAGGTGATCCGATTTGTTTTATTCATGTCATGCTTAACGCGCTTGATATGCATAAGGCCCATAAGGATGTCAAAATTATTCTAGAGGGGGAGGCAGTGAAGCTGATCAAAGCCATGCGCGAATCTGAGAACAAACTGTTCGCAGAGCTTGAGGCACAACAACTGATTGACTGTGTCTGCAAAGCCTGTTCTGCTAAAATGGGTGTCCTGGAATATAACACAAACTCAGGCATACGCCTGGCTGATGAGATGGGCGGACATCCTGCCATGACAACCTATCTCAAACAAGGATACAGCATTATTTCACTTTGACACGCTTCACAGCAACTGCAAGGCATTTATTGATAAAATCATGCTGACTGGCTGATGCTTTGTTTTTTCTGTCGGCGCTTTTCGCGGCGCTCCAGCCGTCTGCTGTGAATCACTGAATTGATGATGCCTCCAAGCAGCAGGATATTGCAGCAAAGATAAATCCAGACCATCAAGAGTATTAGACCTGCGATGCTGCCATACAGCCTTGCGAAGCGGTCAAAATTATTCACGTACCATGAAAAGGCCATGGTCAGCGCGATCCAGCCGCAAGCCGAAAAAAACGCGCCGGGAACAGCCTGAAGAAAACGTTGTTTTTTGTAAGCAACAATCATATAAAGGATCGTAAAGACAATAAAAAGTATGGCAAACGATGTCGCGAAGCGCAAAATCTCCAGCAGTGACCCATCAAATATATTGGGAGGCATCCATTCCCTAAGCTGGCTGATCAACAGACCGCCAAACCCGACCAGAATCAGCAGCAGCAAGATGCCGGCACCTATTAGCAAAGTAAAGACGAGTCCAAGACCACGAAGGAAGAAAAAAGAATGCGTACGTTCTTCATCATAGGCCCTGTCCAAACCGCGGAGCAGCGCAGTGAATCCATTCGACGAAGCCCATATGATGCCAAGCATACTAAATGACAACAGGGTCAGGTTACTGCTCTCCAGCGTCTCAATCAAAAAAGCCTCAATGGTATTAAACAAGGGGCCTGGAGCAAACCCTGAAATTTCTGACAGTAAAGATTCTGCCAGGGCACGCTGCCGGCCAATAAACCCCAGCAAGCCAACTATAAAAATAAGAAACGGGAAAAACGCGAGAATAATATAGTAGGCTGATTCGGCGGCCATAGAAGTCACCCGCAGCTGCTGAAAGCCTGTAAAAACCTCGTACAGCGCGCCAAGAACAGGTTGCCGGATTAGCTTCCCTTTTTTATTTTTAAGATACTGTTTGCCTACAGTTGCCTTGTTTTTAAGCTTCTCTACCATCATAATCCTTTGCATGCAGCTGTACTGCTTTGCCAATGCATGTCATTATTTTATTAAGCTTTGATATTACTTTACACTGAAGCTGTATATTTTTCCAGTGATGCTCAGCAAATGTGCAAATTAATCTAAAACATGCGATACTATTGTATATGTGAAATGGAGTGACAGCATCAGCGATATGATTGATCTTGGTTATTTTTTACTTACACTACTGATTGCGTCTGCAGGCGGGTTTGTTGGATACAGACTCAAGCTTCCGGCCGGCACTATGCTAGGTGCCATGGCCACGGTCATTGCTTTTAACCTGATAACGGATCGCGCGTTCGTACCAGGCGACGCAAGAGTTGTATTGCAGATTCTGGCAGGTGTAGTGCTGGGAGCCGGAATCAATAAGCGTGATGTTTTTATGCTGCGGCATGTGATAAAGCCAGCTGCCATCCTGATTACCAGTATGGTTTTTATTAATCTGGTGTTTGGATACCTGATGCACCGGTTTGGCGGTCTGGATTTAAAAACAGCCTTTTTCGCGACTGCACCGGGCGGATTAACTGATATGGCTTTAATTGCTGATGAAATAGGTGCTGATATGATTCAAGTGTCCAGCCTTCAGCTTTTTCGTATATTATTTATTTTCGCGATTCTGCCTTTTATGTTTCGCAGGATCGTCAAAAAGAGGAACAGCCGGATGGAATTTAACGCAGACTCAAAAAGAGCGGATACTCCGTCTGACCTCCAGTATCTGGGCGGGTATTCTGATTGTCCTGAGGACTTATCTGGCCGGGAGGATCACGCCAAAAAAGATGCCTCCCCTGCCGGTAATACGCTTATAGCTGACCAGCCGGCAAACGCCCGAAAACCGAAAAAAGGCAATGCTGATAAAAAGAAAGCGCCTTTGCAGAACCTGCCCTGCCTGCTGATGACACTTGGTACGGCAGCTTGCGGCGGACTTCTTCTCTGGCATCTTGGCGTTAACGCAGGTGCCCTGATCGGTTCCATGCTTGCTGTTGCAGGATTAAATGTTTTGACAAAATATGCGTCTTGTCCTTCCTTTCTTCGCATTTGCGTTCAAACAGCCGCAGGTGCCTTTATTGGTCAGAATTTGAACAAAGACGGTCTACAGTCACTTCTTCGGCTTGGCATCCCGATGCTGATCATGATTGTCCTGATCTTGACCTACACCCTGCTCGTTTCTTCCATGATGAGTCGTTTTACCAGGCTGGATCCGATCACCAGCCTGGTTGCCAGTTCTCCTGGCGGTTTACAGGAAATGGCCTTGATCGCTGAAGATCTGAAAGGCGATCCTGCTCAGGTAATTGTACTGCAGATGCTGCGCCTGATGACGGTGATTGCTTTTTTCCCAACCATTCTGATAGCGGTTGCCAGTTTTCTCTCATAGGCATTCCACGAAAGGAAGTATATTGTATGATGACAAGCAAAACACAACTCGTCCGTCAGTTGACAGATATGAAACTGCATCGGCATGATACAGTTTTGATTCATACTTCAA
>SLHU01000389.1 GCA_007135995.1 Clostridiales bacterium
CTTTTGTTGAATAGGTAATCGCAGTGTCGTATCCGTTCTGGCTCAAAAGCGCTGCAATACCGGCGCCAATCCCACGACTGCCACCGGTTATCAGCGCAACTTTCTGGTTTTGTCTCATGTAATAATCTCCTTAATTTTAAAATACTCTCTGTTGACTATCTAGATGTCTTTTTTCACATCTGTCAGCGCTGATTGTTCTGACATTAATGACTGAGAACAGAACATCATAGCGTTTCTGGCAGAATATCTACCCTTTAATCGCACCCATTGTTAATCCTCTGACATACGACTTTTGCAGCATCATAAAGATTACGATAACTGGTATAACCGAAAACATTGAGCCGGTCATCAGTACATTCCATTGCGTGAATGCTGACTGGTCAAGATACATGATCGCTAAGGGCAGCGTATACCAGGTTCTGCTTCTCAGGATGATCAGCGGCCATTGCAGTCCATTCCAGGAACTGACAAAATTGAGTACGGCGATCGTGCCTATAACGGGCAACGACAGCGGCATATATATTTTAGCGTATATAACGAATATTTTACAGCCATCAATTTTGGCGGACTCCATCAGGTCACGCGATAAAGACGCGAAGTAGTTGCGAAAAAGAAAAACGGCAAACGGACCGGCACCATTGATCATGGGTAAAACGAGGCCCGGAAGCGTATCAGCCATGCCAAGCGCCACCATGTTGATGTAAAGCGGAATCTGTACGGCAAGACCTGGAACGAGAATGAGTGCGATATAGCCAATGAAGACAGCTTTTTTACCGTAAAAATTGATATGTGCCAACGCAAAACCCATCATAGAATATAAAATGATGATGCCAGTGATGACCGTTGTACTGATGGTTAAGCTGTTTGTAAAGAATCTGGAGAACTCCAGCTGTGCCCATACTTCGCCGTAGGTTCCAAAAATCCATTCTTCACGTGGCCAAGCGATCGCTGGACTGCTTAAAGCTTCTGTTGGCGATTTCAACGATGTTCCTATCATCCATACCAGAGGATAAAGACACGTCAATGCGTATGCCAATAATGACAAGTATTTTGCTAAGCTTGACGCTGTTTTTTTGATTGCAGAAAACAAAGCGTTCACTCCTTCTTCTTAAGTATTATCTGTACGGAATATTTTCATGCTCAGCAGCGAAAGAACCAATGTAACGATGAAGACAGACCAGCCTATCGCACTGGCCATACCGTACCGCTGATTCTCAAAAGCAGTTCTGTAGATAAGCGTGCCGACAACATCCGTCGCGCCTCCAGGTCCGCCTTTTGTCAGCACCCATATGTTTTCAAACATTTGAAAGGCTCCATTCAGCTGTTGAATGATAATAATGATAGTAATAGGTTTAAGCAAAGGCCATGTTATACGAATCAGCATTTGCAGCTTGCTGGCTCCGTCAATTTCTGCAGCCTCATATAGTGTTTCATCAATGCCCGATAAACCGGCATAGTATAGAATCAACGTACCCGGTATGCCTGCCCAGATGGTCGTGATAATCACACCAATGATGGCAGTGCTTGGATCACCGAGCATCCCTTGCCTGACCACGAGAAAATCAAGTCCCAAGTTAGAAAACAGAATGTTTAAGAAACCTTGAGCACCAAACAGGCCTCTCCAGACATAAAAAATACCAACGCCGCTTGCAACCATTGGGATGAAAAATATGGTTCGCCACACCCCGGATCTTTTCAGATTGGTAACAATATATGCTAAAACCAGACCGATCGGAATGACAAACAGTATCGTAAAGAACCCGATGCGGAAATTATTGAATAAGCCTAAGAAAAAATTTCTCGTATTAATGGCGCTTCCGCCAAAAAGAAAATATCTAAAATTGCCAAAACCTACAAGTCTTGCGGTTCCTGCGAAATCAACTCCAGACCAGTTATAGAAACTGAGGAAAACAGAAAATATGACGCTATATAAGCCAACTGATAGGAAAAGGAGCAGCGCAGGCAGGCAAAACAAATAACCATTTATCGTTTCCTGAGTTTTTCGTTTGTTTGCCATGGAAATGATTCCTTTCTTCATTCTCGCTGAAAATAAAAAGTATGACAGAAGAAGTACAGATCATTGATGACAGATTGTGCACTCAAATGACCTGTACTCCGTTTCAGTGTATCAGAATAGTTTTAATCGAAGTACCAGCGCGTCTTTTAGTTACCTCCGGCTGCCTCTGCTGCCGCATTGGCATCAAATCTTTCGGCAACCTCTTCAGCAGTAAATTCACCAGTGGCAATCCTCATCATGTCGTTATAGAATTCGCCCCATTCGTCTCTGCGTCCAATGCTGTCAGGATGATTATCAACCAGCGTTGTCACGTTCTCTTCATCACTGAACCCCGCATACATGTTGTCAAGAACTGGGATCAGGTCGCTTTGGTGGTCACCCAGGTCAGCCGCCGGCAGAATATATCCGTCATTAGCAATCGCCACTGCACCGACAGGATTCGCAGTCATGAACTCAACAAGTTCCCAGGCAGTATCTTGATGTGCTGAGTTCTCACTGATTGCAAGAGCCGTGAGCGTAAACGAATTTCTCAGATACTCATCATGCTTGGAACCATCCAGAAGCGGAACCGTAAACGATGAAACATTA
>SLHU01000276.1 GCA_007135995.1 Clostridiales bacterium
ATCACCCCGCAACATCTCCTGTTTAGCCGGAACATTATGTTTCAAGGGGGCCTACGTCCCCATTACTATTGCCTGCCTATTTTGAAGCGGGAGACCCATCGCCAGGCCCTTTTAGAGGCCGGGCCGCTGACCGCAATACAGTGCAGCTCCCAGAGCCAGCAGCAGATGGATCTCTCAGTACACTGACAGGAAAAATCGAATCCATCAGCATCAGCGATCTAGATCAGAAAATAGCGATCGATTCAACCCAGACTGAACTTAAGGATCTGGCAGATGCAATCAACTCAATGCTGGACCGGATCAATGAAGCCTATCGTTCTCAAGTCCGATTTGTTTCAGACGCTTCACATGAGCTTCGCACACCGATCGCGGTGATCCAGGGATATGCCAACCTGCTTGATCGATGGGGCAAAAACAATCCCAAAGCCCTTGATGAATCTATTGAAGCGATCAGGAGCGAGACTCAGAATATGCGTGATCTGGTTGAGCAGCTGCTCTTTCTGGCAAGAAGCGATAACCGGACACTGCAGCTGGTGGTCGAGCAGTTCAGCCTCAGTGAACTCGCTGAAGATCTGATCCGTGAGACGGAGATGATTGATACTGAACACCTTTTTGTACGTAAAATAAAACCTGATGTGCATACGAAGGGTGACAAGCAGCTGATCAAGCAAATGCTGCGTATCTTCATAGACAACAGCATTAAGTATACACCTTCAGGCCAGCAGATCCAAATCGGCGTTAACGAATCTGACATGCTGGCCCGGATTGTGATTCAGGATGACGGCATTGGCATACCACCTGAGGACGTGCCGCATGTATTTGACAGGTTTTTTCGAGCAGATGATTCCAGGGCACGAAAAACTGGCGGCACAGGTTTAGGCCTGTCAATAGCAAAATGGATCATCGACCGTCACGGCGGAAGTGTGACCCTGCTCAGCCGTCAGGACATTGGCACCCGGATAACTGTAGAACTGCCGCTGGACTCATAGACGTACTACGTACCAAAACGGAAGGCGTGTACTTCCGTTTTGGTACGTGGTACGTATGAGGAAGCATTTTGTCAGCAAGCGGCGGCGCACTTATGCCTGAAGCGTTACGTGTTATTTTGTCACCTTTTGTCTGGTTAAACTGGTCCTGGAGGCACCCTTATACTGTTATTCTTAGCACATTAACAGAAAGAGAGGGTCTTCCTGATGCTAAACCCCAAAGAAACATCTTTTGAACTGGCTGTTCTTTTTGGTAAACCTGTTCTGTTCAGCAATGAACAGGTGGACACGATAAGGCTCCCGGAAGGCATCCATGCATACGAGATTCGCCATATCAAGACCGATCCCGCAACACCGCTCTGGATCGGGAAACAGGCCAGTCAAGATTATTTCGGAACGATTCTCAGTAAGGAGCCGATCAATCTGACGGACGAACATGTCTGCTGCGATCCCCAAACCCATATTGTGAAACTGGCGCGGATCCGTGAAGACGATTTCAAGATGGATGATGGCGCGATGGCAACCATTCAGGATTACATTGACGGACAGTATCAGCTGACGCCGCAGCCAGAAAAGGATATCCGGGTGGTGGTCGTTCATCCCTGGGAACGTCCGTACGAAACCGTGATCTCCAATGAACTGAAGCCGATGCAGGAAATCGTCGGTGGTTTGATCCAGGCGATTTATCCATTTACTGATCCGGCGGCGATCGTCTGCAACGAAGAGGGAAAAATCATCGGATTGCCGCTCAACCGACGGATCGGAGACGATATCATTGCCGGTACCTTTATCATCTGTGGTCTTGATGACCGCACTTCCAGTTTTGCTTCCCTGACCAGTGAACAGGTCAAGCGGTATATGGGTATGTTCAGCACTGTTGAGCTTTATGTGGGTTCAGCCAGACCGGAAATCAAACACTATAAAGCACACAAGGTAAAGCACTAGGACTCCTGGGATCCCCGCCGGTTTTCAATTCTGTGCCCGCTGTTCACCGATGATAGGCTTAGCGACATGCAGCGAAGCAACACGTCGGAAATGGTAACCGTAGATGGAAAGCGTTATGGCCAACGGAAATAAACGGGGACGTCTGAAAAGTGACCAGAAGAAAAGCTTCCAATAATGTGTACGCTCAATGCCACGGATACCCAGTTGAAAAATTGATCGCCCCAAAGCCAGAATGTATTGGGGTTCCAGATGGTACTTGATGCGCGGCGGTCTGTACTGCCTCAGAAATGTTCGCACACGCTCATAATATAGTTTAGGCGAATATATCTGATCAAGAACAACGCGATATCCTTTCAGCAGCGGCTCCTGGCCCATTTTGGGTATGATATTAGTTGAACCATCTACATTGTCTCCCGAAAACTTGTTCAGCAGACGGTCTTCTTTTTCCATGCGGTGATAAAGGCTTGTTCCCGGCGGTGCCTGAAGCATTCCGACCATGGCAGTTACAATGCCGCTGCGCTGGATGAAATCAATTTGCTGCTGGAATATTGAAGGTTTATCGCTGTCAAACCCGACAATGAACCCTCCCTGAACCTGAAGACCTGCAGATTGGAGCAATTTGACACTTTCAACCATGTCCCGGCCTCTGTTTTGAAATTTTTTGCATTCG
>SLHU01000383.1 GCA_007135995.1 Clostridiales bacterium
AGATTCACCCGGGACCAAGAAGCTATGACGGCTCATATACTGAACTGGTCTGGAAACACAGAGGCCTGGAGCTGCTGATTCAAAGCAGTGTGTGTGACCAGCAGCAGTATCTTCTGATTACGCCGCGCAGCAAGGTGATACGACCGCCCGCGCTGATCATTGAGCCAGCCATGCTCTGGAACAGGCCCGGGCAGATCAGCAGGCACAAAAACAGCCTGCAGGCACAGCTGCCTGACCAGACAGTTGAGATAAACTGTGACGGCCAGCCGATCGCAGAATTCAATGCCGGTACAGCCAATCCTTATCTGTCTGTCAGCCTTGACCGTCCGGTGGCTGTATGGACCGGCAGCAAACCGGATGTTCCCATGCAGAAGCTGATGGAAGACGCCAGACAGAAGCTGCTCGCATCATTAAAACCTTTCGGCAGCTGTGCTGAGCTTTACGGGGCGATGCGAACCAGCATGGCCTGGGACACAATCTTCGAACCTGAAAACAATCAGGTCTGTTCACCCGTGAGCAGACTGTGGAATCTAAACTGGGGCGGTTATGTGCTCTTTTGCTGGGACACGTATTTTGCGGCCATGATGACCATGACAGATCATCCCGATTTATCCGCGGCAAATGCGCTGGCGATTACACACGAAAAAACAGAGCGCGGCTTTGTGCCCAATTTCGGCGCCGCCAACGACTATAAAAGCCGTGATCGTTCCCAGCCGCCTGTCGGCGCTCTGGCGGTCCATGAGATTTACCGTCATACCCGTGATCCCTGGCTGATTGATGCGCTGTTTGACGATTTGCTGGTCTGGAACAACTGGTGGAAAGACCATCGCATGACCAGCGATCATGTCTTATGCTGGGGGTCTGATCCCTATGAACCGGTATCAGGTACACACTGGGAGCTCAGCAGCGTCAATGACACAGCTGGCGCGGCACTGGAGTCGGGCCTGGATAACTCACCCATGTATGATGATGTCCCCTTTGATGAAGATACGCACCTGATGCAGCTGGCTGATGTGGGGCTGACCGGCCTTTATATTCAGGACTGCGAGAAACTGGCCAATCTTGCTGACATCATCGGCAGGCCGGAGGCAGCGCAGCTCAGAGAGCGGGCAGAGCTGGTGAAGCAAGGCCTTGAGACTTTATGGGATGAAGAAACAGGGATTTATCAGAACAAGCGGACAGACACAGGCAAATTCTATCGCCGTCTGTCACCGACTAATTTCTACGCGCTTTACAGTGACAAAGTGACGCCTGAACGGGCGCAGCGCATGATGGATGAGCACTTTTATAACCCGGAAGAGTTCTGGGGTGATTACATCATGCCCTCTATTGCCCGCAATGATCCGGCTTACCCTGACCAGGACTACTGGCGCGGCAGAATCTGGGCGCCGATCAATTACCTTGCTTATCTGGCGATGAGAAAACAGGGGCTTGAAAAGGCGTGCAAAGATTTTGCTGATAAATCCGCAAAACTTTTCATGCTTGAATGGAACGCCCACGGGCATGTACATGAGAACTATGATGGTGATACCGGCTGGGGCTGCGGGGTGAGAAACAGTGATAAGTTTTATCACTGGGGTGCCCTGCTCTGTCTGACCGCATTAACACAGGAAGGCTATGCGAAGGCACCAGAAGAACCGCTTTGAATCGTGAAAGGAATGCTTTTATGTACCGCGTGATCATCGTGGATGATGAAAAACTGATCCGCAGCAGCATTGAGAAACGCATAAACTGGGAAAAACTTGGTTTGTCGATTGCGGGCATGGCCGGCAACGGCTACGAGGCACTTGAGCTGATTACTGCGCAAAAACCAGATATTGTTCTGGTTGATATTCGCATGCCGCTGATGGATGGACTTTCACTGATAAAAGAGACCTACAGACGCGGATACGAGAACATTCATTTTGTGATCATCAGCGGCTACAATGATTTCTCATACGCCAGACAGGCAATTAAGTTAGGCGTTTCAGATTATATTCAAAAACCTGTGGAGGAGAAAGAACTCGAAAGTACTTTGCAGCAGATTATTCAAAAAATTGAGCGCCTGGAGAAACTGCCCGCAACCCATACCTCATCAAGAGTCAGTGAACTGGTCTATCAGAAAGAGTGTTCTTCAGGCATGGAGCTTGTATCTCAGATATGTGACTACATAGAAACCAATTATCGCTATAATCTGGGATTAAAGGAGATTGCCAGTCAGTTTCATCTCAATCCTTCCTATCTTTCGCAGATGTTTAAAGAGAAAAGCGGCAAAAAGCTCACGCAGCATATCGAAGAAGTAAGAATCGACAAAGCTAAGTTTTTGATGGAAACAGAAAATCTGAATGTAAATGAAGTCGCTTTGCGTGTTGGTTATGCTGACGCAAATTACTTTAGCAAAGTTTTTCGAAAATGCGAAGGCTGCACGCCGAGCCAGTATCTGGAAAAACAACACTGACACACTCAGTCATCAGGGTATTGGATATTATTCAAAAAGGAGGCTTCAACATGGCCATCATTGAAAAACAGGCGCACAAACTCATGTACCGTTTTGATGCGGAGAAAGTCTGGATTGAACCCTGGGGCAAAAACAGCCTGAGAATCAGAGCGACCAA